>JBFGQG010000015.1:0-16940 GCA_041564295.1 Anaerolineales bacterium
CGATTTCGAATCGCGCGTGAAAATGATGGTCGATTCAGACCTTGTCGCATTGGAACACCAGATCAAGCACGGCATTATCCGCCAGCCGGATACAGCCTGATCCTTCGATGGTGAGGATCAAATCATCCTCTCAGTATTCACTCCTCGCAGCCAGCCCAATGGTCTCACACGGGCTGGCTGTTTTTGGTGGGGTTCTCTATTTCTTCTACAGCCGCTACTACTCGCTGACCCAGGTCTCTGTCCTCGATGAGGGCGCTTACCTGCTCAAGGGGTTATATTTCACAAACGGTACATACGCACCGTTCCAGGACTTCGGCCCGCTTACCAACCATATGCCCCTCTCTTTCCTGATCCACGGCGTGATCCAGGTGCTGTTCGGACCGGGCGTGCGTGAAGCGCGTTACTTCATGCTGGCCGTGGGCCTTCTTATGCTGGCAGGCGCCTGGCTCATCGTTTACCGCCTCCGCGGACCCTCCTTCGCCGCCCTTGCCGTCTGGCTCATCGCAGTCAATCCCGGTACAGCCAGGTTCTACAGCCTTGCAACTTCACAGGGCCTCATCGCCTGCATGCTGGTCTGGACGATAGCGCTTTCTCACACGGTCCCGGGAAAGTCCCGTGCACTCTCTGCGACAACTGCCAGCGCTGTCCTTGCGGCCGTGATGGGGCTGACCCGGATTAACCTGACGCCGGTCCTGCCGATGCTCCTGGTATTTATTTTCTGGGCGCACGGGCGCAAAGCCGGTTTGTGGGCGCTGGCGGCAGGCGCACTGACGTTCCTGGCCGGCAATGCCGTCTTCTACCCCGAGGTCTTCAAGATTTGGGGATACTGGCTGCCGGAATCGTTCACTCCCTTCCTCGATCCCTGGCGCCAGCCGCGCTCCGGACGACTCTGGGATCCGGCGGTCACTTTCAGCAGCCGTTTTTTTAGCCTGCTTGAAGGCCTGCGCGTCCACTTCCATGCCTTTGCCGGTTTAATGGTGGTTCTTATATTCCTGCGACAGAAGAACTTAGAGTCTAAAAAGGCAATCCATAATTTCCTTTTTTGGGCCGTGTTGTTCATTACCCTCACCATTGAACATGCCCTGGCCTCAATCGCCTTGAATTACTGTGTTTTTTGTTTTTCCGTATACCTGGCTTTTTTTGTCCCGCTGGGAGTAATCTTGCTCGTCGTTGCTCTGCAACATTTTTCCCCAGACAGGGGTCGGTTGCGGCCCTTCTCTGTCGCTGTTGTTTTTGTTCTTATATCAACCTTTTTGGGGTTGGGCGCTTTCGAGCAGATCGGCGATTCGCTCGCGCGATGGACTATCCCGCCGGTTCGCTCCATTCTCAGCGGTGAGCAAGCAGCCGGATATCCGGTTTGGGACGTCTTCGAAGCGCGATTCGGTCTGTCTTATGCTGCCACGAGAAAAATCCTGCCGGCTGCCGGCGGTTTGATAATTGGTCTTGTGGTGGTTGCAATGGGTTGGACCGCCGGTCGACGAACACGCCAGAGAACCGCGTACATGACCGCAGGTTTCTTGGTTACAGGTCTTCTCTTCGTTCCAACTCCGGTCCTCGGCAGCGGTTACCAAAACTTCGACTGCGGCCAGGACACCGTTGCCGGATACGAAGCACTCGGTCACGAATTGGACGCGCTTATTTCCGAAGCACAGCAGGTGTACTGGCGTGGTGGTCAATCTGTCGTACCGCTTTTGTACGTACCGAACGCCAGGATCTATCCGTCGCAGATCAATGGGCATTTCGCCGTCTATGATTATGACAACGCAGATGAACTATTGAAATTTGGGCTCTGGAGCGAAGCATTATCCGATCAATGGCTCCGGGAGGCAGACCTGGTTTTGATTGAAGGGGTAGAATATCAGGGCGAACTGCGGCAGGCAATTGCTGATGCCGGTCTGATCGAAGTCTACCGGACAAAACCGCCGTTCACCTGTAGGCCGAATAGTGAAATTATCGTTTTTCAACAACCGCTACCAATAAAATAATGACTAAGCCATGCTGAAACCGGTAAACCATATCCCAGACCGGGTCGTACATCTCATAGCCTTAATGGGGGTCGCTGTTTTCTCTAACCAGATCTGGAAATTTTCACACACTCAGATGTCCGTGCTGGACGAAGGGCTGTATCTAACCAAAGGATGGCTGTTTGCAACAGGCCGTTATACCCCTTTTCAGGATTACGGCCCGTGGACGAACCACATGCCGCTTTCTTTTCTGATCCCCGGCTGGGTACAGATGATTTTTGAACCCGGGATTATGGCAGGAAGGCTCCTGGCAATTATTTGCGGACTGCTGACGATTCTGGGTCTCTGGATATTGATCCGCAGGTTCGGCAGCGCTTTATGGGCTGCAGCGGGAGTCTGGGCTGTGGCATTGAACCCGGCGATAATCAAGATCTACAGCGTACAGGCGTCCCAGGTGCTGGCTGGCAGCATCTTGATCTGGACTCTGGTTTTCATCCTGGGGCCAAACCGGCCGACCTGGCACCTTGTGCTTGGCGGGGCGTTATCTGCTGCCCTCGCACTGACGCGGATCAATTTGGTCCCGGTGATGCCTCTGGCTATCATCTATGTCTATTGGCTGCATGGTAAACGGACGGGCCATCTCGTGCTCGCCTCTGCAAGCCTCATATTCGTCGCCGGACACGCTTTTTATTGGCCTGGAATCCTGCGGATTTGGGCACCCTGGTTTCCGGAGGCCCTGACACCTTTTCTCGATCCCTTCCGGCGGCCTCCAAATGAAGGCGCATTGTGGGCGCCGCAGGTCAGTTTTCCCAGCCGGGTGTTCAGCTTCCTGCAGGGGCTGCGATTTCATTTCATCGCACTGACCGCAGTTCTCGTCACTTTGCTTGCATTTCCGCGGCGTAAAGCAGTCGCATCACAAGTAGAATACAAGTCGCTCGTCTTCCTGGTGCTCCTTTTTATCGTGCTGTTCAGCGTGCACGCCTGGGCCTCTCTGGCTAACAATTACTGCGTCTTCTGTTTTTCAACTTATTTGTCTTTCTTCAGCCTGATTGGCCTGCTCACATTTGTCATCGCTTATCCCCACCTGGACACAGACCGGCCCTCGGCCCGCTATGTCTGGTGGGTCCTCCTGCTGGTTGTCTGTGCAGGCGGGTTGAGTACCTTCAATTCAATCGGTGTTCAGCTTGTCGAACAGGCAAGTATCACAAGTGTGCTGAAGATCGAAATCCCCCGGCTTTCCGGGGACGGCAGCTATCCTTTATGGGGAATCATTGAAAACCTGACCGGACGAAATTTCGCTTTCCAGGTCATTATTTTGCTCCGTCTCGTTCGTTATGGTGTCGGGGTGCTCCTCGGTGCGGCCGGCATGACCGCTGTCGCCGTGCTGGCAACTAGGATTAAAACAGTAGACGCGTCCACGCGGATGACTGTCATCAATGTGTTCTTTGCAACTGCACTGCTTTTCTCTCCGACAACCTTCTTCGGCGGCGGTTACCAGACTTATGATTGCACCGGCGACGTGATACAGGCATATGAAGCGGCGGGCGCCTATCTTTCCGAGATCGTCCCAACCGGTGGAATAGTGTTCTGGGAAACGTTCACTTCCCCTGTGCCGCTGCTGTATTTGAACGACGTTGAAATTTTTCCCCAGCAGCTAAACGGCTTTTATTCTTTCAAGATCGGTGGAGACCCGGATTCACTGGCAAAGTTCGGTCACTGGAACAGGGCGCTCGCCGAAGAATGGGCTTCCGAAGCGGACGTCGTTCTTATGTCGCCCGATGTTTATCGTAATCCCAGCCGGGCCTGGTTGGTTGAACTGGTGGAAGGACCGGAATTCAGGGAGATGCCGTCATCGATTCCTGTTCACCCTTGTAACGCCGAGTCCCGAATCGTAATCTTTGTGAGAGAATTGGCGAACGATGAATGACCGACGCCGAAACCGGGCTCTGCGCATAACCGGAACGATTTTAGCGTTTGGGATGCTTATATATTTGCTGAGGCGGCAGAGTTGGACGGAGATTCTCGCTGAGATCCGTACCATTGAATCGTGGCGCTTTGGTGTTGCGATCCTGTTGATGCTAGTCTCACGCGCCGCAATTATCGCGCGATGGCATATCCTGCTTCGCAGCGGCGGCATCCCCATCCAGCTGCGCGAAACAATCCGGATTACGTTCGCCGGTCTGTTCGCTTCCAATTTCCTGCCGACGACGATCGGAGGGGATGTCGTTCGGCTGGCGATGATCCTGCGACTGGAATATGATAGGGTTGTATCCAGTGCATCCCTTGTCGTTGACCGGCTGATCGGGATGGCAGGCATGGCTTCTGCGTCTGCGTTGGTCTTTATTCCGGTAAAAACGGCTGCGACGGGTAATCTGACATCATGGGTGCGGCTTACCGGGATCCTGGCCGGCAGTCCAAAGGGAATGAATGCGCTTCGAAAGCGCATTTACGCTGCCGCGAAACACTGGCTGCGATTCCCGCGAGGTCTTCTATTTTCATTCGGATGGACCTGGCTGCACCAGCTCTGTCTCTTCGGCGTTGTCTGGTTGATGCTCGGGGGGCTGGATGAACCGCTTCCATTCGCGATCGTCAGTGGGTTATGGAGCCTTACGTATTTTGTCACGCTGCTTCCGGTTTCAATTAATGGCTTCGGTCTACAGGAGCTTTCAATGACGGCCATTTTTTCACAGATGGGCGGAGTTGCCATAGGCACTGCCGGCATTGTTGCTTTAATGGTTCGAAGTCTGCAAATGGCGGCAAGCTTACCTGGCGTGGTATGCATTTCAGATATTTTCGAAAGTCACCGGAAATCGATCGATAAAGTGGGTGAAAATGCCGGTTGAGGCGGAACATCGTTTGAATAAAACCAGGTGGCTGCTCGGATTTTCACTGGTTTTGCTGGTTGCAGTGCTTATCCAGACGGTCGTTACGGTCCGTGCACTCGGGATCCGCCCTGAATCTATCCGCTGGTTAATGCTGGCCCTGGCCTGGAGCGGCGCGCTCACCGGATTGGGCACGCTGTTTGTCCGAAACTGGCAGCCGGCTGGGCAATCTTTCTTTGAGCGGCTGTTCAAGGGTTACAACCGCGGCGCGAACGTCAGAGTGATCGTCTCCATTCTGGTCGTTTTATTTGCCGCAGCGACGCCGGCGCTTTCTCTCTTTAACTGGCCATATCCATACAACCATTTCATCGGTACCTATTTATTCAGGGTCCTCGTGTTCTGGTTGGCGGCTTTCAGCGGCGCGCTGATGTTGAAAGTCCGGCAGCCCAAACGCGCGTTCGAGATTCATCTCGCCGCCGTTGTGATAGTTTACGCCGTCATCTATCGATTTGTCGGATTTTTGCAGGGTTTTCATTTCACGCCTTTTTCCCTGGATTGGTCTGAAGCCAGCCACTATTATTACAGTTCGTTGTATTTTTCTGAGCGGTTTTACGGCATCCGGCTCCCCTGGCCGGTATTGAACCCGGCAAGATATCTCCTGCAGGCTGTGCCCTTCCTATTCGGTCGGCTCCCGATCTGGCTGCACAGGATCTGGCAGATCGCCCTGTGGATATCAAGCCAGACGCTGATCGGCTGGATGCTCGCTCGCCGGTTGTATTTGCAGAACAGGTTGCGCAGGCACGTATTCCTGGTTGCTGCCTGGGCGATTTTGTTCATTCTGCAAGGCCCTATCTGGTTCTACCTTGGAATCGTCGTCATCATTGTCCTGTTGGGGACAGATGCGCAGCGACCCTGGAAGACGCTGGTAGCCGTTGTTCTGGCCTCCGCCTGGGCTGGCCTCAGCCGAGTCAACTGGCTCCCTTTTCCTGCGGCGCTGGCGCTGGTCCTGTACATGCTGGAGACCCGGCGAGGCGCACGCTCCGTCCGATCATATCTGACCCCGCCGGTTTTATGGGGTCTTGCCGGTATCTCCTCCGGTCTGTTCGTGCAATGGATTTACGCCCGTCTGTCTGGCAACCCGGCGGATTACTTCACGACAAGCTTAAACTCCGATCTGCTGTGGTACCGTCTCTTCCCCAATTCGACATATTTCCTGGGCATCCTGCCGGGAGCGATCCTGTTGTTGGTCCCCCCGGTGCTGCTCATGATCACACATCTCCGCGGCAGGTGGAATCATCTGGATCTTCTTACGCGGTGGGTGCTGGCAGGTGTGCTCACAGTTTTTCTCGCAGGTGGGCTGGTGGTCAGCGTCAAGATCGGCGGCGGAGACAACCTCCACAATCTCGACGGTTTTATTGTGATGCTCCTGGTCGTCACCAGTTATATTTACACACACCCGGACTTGCCCGGCCGGCGGCTGCACCCGGCTGTCGCTGTGCTCGCCGTCGGCGTCCCCGTGGCTTTCATACTGACGGTCGTCAACCCGCTGCACGTCCTGGATCGGAATGACGTGGCAGCCGAATTCTCTACAATGGCCGGTCTCGTAGAAAGACACGTCTCAGCGGAAGAAGAAGCCCTGTTCATTTCGGAAAGGCACCTGGTGACTTTTGACCGGATTCGAGAAATCCGCTTCGCTGCCGGTTATGAAAAGGTCATGCTGATGGAAATGGCAATGGCTGGAAACCGGGATTACCTCGACCGGTTTCGTGAGGACCTTTCCGCCCACCGGTTTGCGTTGATCGTCACCGACCAGGTCAGCTACAATCTCCAGCCGAGGTCGCGCGCGTTTAGTGAGGAGAATAATATCTGGGACGAAAACATTGATTATTGGCTGGAATGCCATTACAAGGTGATTGCTACTCTCGAGACCGCAGGCGTGCACATCCTCAAACCGAGGTCGATACCGGCCTGTCCGGCCAGGCAGTCCATTAAATAAGCAACTGCATTTATGCAATCCACTTGACACTTCACACCCGACCACATGATACTTTTCCAATGCACCTCTCGCTCGTGATCCCCGTCCATAACGAAGAAGAAAGCCTGCCGCTCCTGCAGAAGGCCATCTACGATGCACTATATGACCTGGCCTATCCATGGGAAGTCGTTTATGTCGACGACGGCAGCAGTGACGGGAGCCTGCATACGCTCGAAACGCTAGCGGCAATCGATCCGGAACATACAACCGTGGTCGAACTCCGCCGGAATTTCGGCCAGACAGCCGCCATAGCTGCCGGGATCGACCACGCGGCCGGAGATATCATCGTGCTTATGGATGCAGACCTCCAGAACGACCCGGACGATATCCCGATGTTGCTGGAAAAGCTTCAGGAAGGTTACGATGTGGTCAGCGGGTGGCGCTACGACCGCCAGGATAAATTCATCACCCGCAAATTACCGTCCCGCATTGCCAACGGCATTATCTCCCGCGTGACCGGTGTCCACCTGCACGACTACGGCTGTACTCTGAAAGCCTACCGGCGCGAGGTCATCACGGGCTTCCGCCTTTACGGTGAAATGCATCGTTTTATCCCGGCTTATGCCGGTTCGGTCGGCGCGCGGATCATTGAAATGCCCGTGAGGCATCACGCCCGCAAGTTCGGGAAGACGAAGTATGGTCTCGAACGCACCCTCAAAGTGGTTCTCGACCTGTTTACTGTTAAATTCCTGATCAGCTATTCAGCAAAACCGATCTACCTGTTCGGCGGGACCGGGTTGGGATTGATGGGTGCCAGCGGATTGATGCTGCTTTTTCTCCTGGTCCGGCGTTTCTGGATTGGCACGTCGGTATTTGATTCGCCGCTCTTTATTGTCGGCATCCTTTTGCTCATCCTGGGTTTCCAGTCCCTCTTGATGGGGCTGATTGCAGAATTGCTTGTGCGCACCTACCACGAATCACAGCACAAACCGACATACACTGTCAAAAGGATCATCCGATGAGAAAAACGTGGCTATTTGCAATCCTGCTTACTTTGATCTGGATGCCCGCCTGCAGCGATGGACCTGAGACGGCCGGAATTCCGCCGGTGATTTCCGGTAGAGAAGGTGGTTTGTATCCCCCCCAGGATCTTTCAATAATTGCAGCGACGAACAGGGTCCAGTTTCTGAATGTTTATGCAAACTGGTGAACAACCTGAAAGGCCAATGTGCCTGCCGTGAGCAGGCTCGAAACCCAATTTGGCGGCCTGGTAGATTTTATTCATGTCGACTGGGAGGACCCGGATTCAAGGGAAGTCATTTCCGTGTTCGGCGCTCCACGCCGATCAACCTACTACATCCTAGACCCGACTGGGGAGGTCCTCTGGACGTTCGTCGGGCGGTTGGATGCGGACGCAGTTGCACATGAAATTGAGATTGCATTGGACCGGTAACCATTGGAGGCAGTAGATCATGTTAGAATACATCTCCGATCGAAAATTAACACCCGGTATTTTGGGTGGTATTTGCTGGAGTATGGTGTGACAGACCCCAACTATGTTGAAGTCGTAATAGACAGTATTCGTGTCAGCTTGATGTCGCAGCAGCGTATCGTCATCTTGCGAGAGAAGGAAGCGGAGCGGTACCTGCCGATCTGGATCGGACCTTACGAAGCAGAGGCGATCACTATTGCCCTGCAGGGGACTGAAGTTTCCCGCCCTCTCACGCATGATCTGCTGCTCAACGCGTTCCGCACCTTGAATGCCCGGCTCATTCGCGTTGAAGTCAATTCCCTGCGGGATCAGACATATTTCGGAAATATCGTCGCCGAATTGAACGGTGAGCAGATCGATATCGATTCACGTCCGTCCGATGCGCTCGCTCTTGCAGTCCGCGCGAAAATTCCGATTTTGATCGATCAGGAAGTGATGAACGACGCCGGCATCATTCCTGAGGAAAATATGGATTCGGAGGACATCATTCCTCATGAAGCCCAGGCGCCTTATGATCCTGAAGACGATGTTGAAGAAGATGATCCGGCTGCGGAACAACGTCTTTCCGTATTCGAAGACTTTCTCGACCAGCTGGACTTCGGCGGTGAAGAAGAAGACGCCGATGATGAAGACGACAAGTAACGCATGTTGATCGAGGCCGCAGCCTGGTCAACACGGCGCACGATATAAGTCTCCAGATTCAAAAACATTGATCCGATGCCGGGGCATGTGGGTTCAGCCTGCTGCCCCGGTTTTAATTTCACTGTACGGAAACGACAATGACCGATCAGACCCATTCACAGAACAGCCACGCAGGTCCGCATATCGTCCCGCATTCGCAGGAAGCCGAAGAAGGCGTCCTCGGCGCCGTGATGATCAACCCGGACTCATATTACGAGGTCGCGCAATTCCTCCACCCGGACGATTTCTACATCCACCGCCACCAATGGATCTGGGAAGCATTCGTCCGGTTGAACGAACGGCGGATGCCGATCGATTTCCTGACCGTCTCCGAAGAGTTGGACCAGATGGGTCACCTGGCTGAGATCGGCGGACCGGCGTTCCTTACCTCACTCTTAAACAATGTGCCCTCTTCGCTACATGCCGAGGCATACGGCCGGATTGTCGAGGAAACGTCCATCCGGCGCCGCATGATCTCGGCAGCAAATGACATCGCGAAACTGGCGTATGAAGAGGCCATTGCCGTGGACACGGCCATGGACGAAGCCGAAAAATCCATATTCGGGGTGAGTGAACGGCGGTTGAACACTGCACTTAGACCCATACAAAACGTACTGAGCGAGTATTACGAGCGCATAGACCGTCTTGCACATCAGGATGGAGACATCCTGGGTGTCCCGACCGGATTTATCGATCTCGACAAGCTCCTCAACGGCCTCCAGCCCTCAGACTTACTTATCATCGCCGGGCGCCCTGGGCAAGGTAAGACCGCCTTCATGCTTTCACTCGCGCGCAATGCTGCAAACCGCAAGAAGCGTGTGGCGATTTTCTCCCTGGAAATGGCGAACGAACAGCTCGTGCAGCGATTGATTGCTCAGGAAACGGGCATCGACGCACAGCGGCTGCGTACCGGCAAGCTGACCGAAGACGAATGGCCGTTGTTCGCACAGTCGATCGAAGTACTGGGCGATACCCACGTTTTCCTTGACGACACGCCAGCCATCACACCACTACAGCTGCGCACGAAATGCCGCCGGCTCCACATGGAATATAATCTCGACCTGATCGTGATTGACTATATCCAGTTGATGTCGGGTGGGATGCGCAATGAGAACCGGGTTCAGGAGGTTTCGTTCATCTCCCGCCAGCTCAAAGTGCTGGCCAAGGAATTGAACGTCCCTGTGCTGGCTGCGGCGCAGCTTTCGCGCGCCGTGGAACAGCGGGCGGACAAACGTCCCATGCTCTCCGACCTGCGTGAATCCGGTTCGTTGGAGCAGGATGCGGATATCGTGATGTTCATTTACCGGCCCGACCAGTATGAGAAGGATTCGACGATGACGAATTCTGCAGAGATCATCGTCGCCAAACACAGGAATGGTCCTGTCGGCAGCGTGCATCTGTATTTCCGACCCGAGCTGGCCAAGTTCGAGAACGCTGCCAAAGTCAATTACGACCTGACTCAGATGAAATAAGATGCGATTTTCCGGATTTAATGACCCATCAGAGATGACGGCGGTTCCTGAAGCGTTATTCCGGGAACTTCTGCCGCAGATCGAGGATGCGATAGAACTCAAACTCGTGCTGTACCTGCTCTGGCGCGTGGCGCGGCAGGAACGTCCGGTCCCTTTCGTCCGCCGTTCCGAGGTGGTTGCTGATACCACGTTTATGGAGAGCCTGGGCAACGACGAGCCCGCACGGATAAAGGCGTTGGACAGGGCTTTCGACCAGGCGGTCGAAAGAGGCGTTGCTTTCGTAGCCTCCGCAGCGGGAGACGCGCTCTACCTGCTCAACACACCGAAAGGACGGGCCGCGCTGCAGGGATATGAACAGGGGCAGTGGAGCCCGGATGCGTTTGCAGATGTCCGGCTGGAGCTGGGTACGCAGCGCCCGAACATTTTCGAGCTGTACGAGCAAAACATCGGCCCGCTGACGCCCATGATCGCCGAGAGCCTGCGCGATGCCGAAGCCGAATATCCTTACGAATGGGTAGAGGAAGCAGTTCGCATTGCGCTGGAAAACAACGTCAGAAAATGGCGTTATGTCGAAGCTATTTTGAAATCCTGGCAGGAAAAAGGACGCAATGACCGAAAAGATCAACAAGATACTGAAAAAGAGCGCCGAAAATATGTCGAAGGGGAATTCTCAGACTACATCGAAAGCTGAAACAGGCCCGATACTCCCGGGCTATCTCGGCGATCCCGGCTGTCCGTTCTGTCACGGCCAGGGGTATATCAGCTACGACGTCCCTGTAGGTCACCCGGAGTTCGGCAAGATGCACATCTGCACCTGTCGAAAAGCCGAAGTCGAGGCGCAGACGCGCGAGCGCCTGTATGCCATGAGCAACCTGGACCAGCTCCAGAACCTGACATTTGAAACCTTTTCCTCGCGCGGCCGCATCGGCATCGGACCGTTCCAGGCAGATTCGATCGAACGTGCCTTCAATCAGGCGCAGCAGTTCGCACGCAAACAGCAGGGCTGGCTGATCATGCAAGGCGGTTACGGCTGCGGGAAGACTCATCTGGCCGCTGCCATCGCCAACGAATCGGCTTCACTCGGTATCCCGGCGCTGTTCATCACCGTCCCCGATGTTTTGGACCAGCTCCGTTTCGCCTATCAGGACCCCGAATCGACGTTCGAACAGCGCTTTGAAGAAATCCGGCGTGCACCTCTCCTCATCCTGGACGACTTCGGCACGCAGAATGCGACGGAGTGGGCCGAGGAGAAGCTCTTCCAGATACTTAATTTCCGCTATACCAATCGCCTTCCCCTCGTCGTCACAACCAACCTTCCTCTGGATGATATCGAGCCGCGGATCCGCTCTCGATTGCAGGACCCTGACCTGGTCACCCGCGTAATGATTCTGGCGCCCGATTACCGCCGCCCGGCGGACGATACGGGTCACCATGAATTATCTTCATTGCACCATTTGAACAGCCGCACCTTCGGCAACTTCGATGAACGATTGGGGGAAGGACTGCCTGCGGACGATGTCAAATCGCTGGCGATCGCGTTCCGGGCCGCGCAGCGGTACGCACAAAACCCGCAGGGCTGGATCCTGTTTATGGGGACATACGGTACCGGGAAGACGCACCTGGCCGCAGCGATCGCGAATTATCGAGCCGGTATGGGCTACCCGCCGCTCTTCGTGATGGTCCCCGATCTGCTGGACCATCTCCGCGCGACCTTCGCGCCTGAAAACCGGACGCGCTACGACCGCCTATTCGATGAGATCAAGGCCTCACCGCTGCTGGTCCTGGACGATCTTGGCACGCAGTCGATGACGCCCTGGGTGCGTGAAAAGCTCAACCAGTTGTTCAACCACCGCTACGTCGCAGAACTGCCGACGGTCATCACCATGGCCGATACGCTGGAGACCCTCAACAAAAGCGAACCGCGCATCGCCAGCCGCATGCTGGATCACAAGGTATGCAAGATCTATGCGCTGACTGTGCCGTCGTATCGGGGAGGGCGTAAGGCGAAATGATTCTATTGACTGAGATGTGCTAGTTCAAAGGCTTGCTGCAACTACATCGTTCCAGGTGCCTGGCATCGTGTTCCAGGGACGAGGTTCTAATTCGATCGCTGAGTGATTGGGTCGGATTCCAATTTCCCTGCACCACTAATTCTTTAGATACTGGTGAGTCGCCTTCGGCAGCGGACACCCCGTCCGGGTGCAGAGACTCGGATCGAGTTCGCCGTCTACCGTTTCGACCCAGATCACGGCTGCAAGTTCGGGGCCGAGGACGTATTCACGCTTGTCCACCAATACGCGCAGCGGTCCGCTGAACGGTCCGCGGCCGAGTACGAGAAAACCGGTCCCGGGAACCAGGCCTTCATTGGCCAGGTAGCGAAGCTTTTCCTTCTCGTGCGTGCGCACCCGTGTGATGTGTCCGGCTTCACCGGCCTTGAGATTCAGCATCGCACGGTCTTTTAATATCGGCAGCAAACCTTCTTTCGTAGGGATTGGTTCTCCGTGCGGGCAGTGTGTGGGATGACCGGTCAACTGGTCGATGCGCTCTTCCAACGCCGCATCCAGGCCGCGTTCGAATTGATCGGTCAGTTCGTGGGCTTCTTCCCATCCGAAATTCATTACTTTGACCAGGAAAACCTCCGCCAGACGGTGCCGGCGAAGCGCGGGCATCGCGGCTTTTTCTCCAGCCTGGGTCAGGCGCATACCGCGATACGGTTCGCGCTTGAGAAGACCGGCTTCTTCCATCCGGCCTGTCATTCTTGAAACAGCTTGTAAAGAAGCATCCACGTGTTCAGCGACCATGGAAAGAGTCGCATAAGGATGATCTTGCTGCAATCGATAAATCTCCGCAGCATAGCGGCGCATAGCAGGTGATGTTGTCATTTTTCAACCAGGGTGAAATTTGAACTTAAAGTAAGTTCATTGTTAGTATACCGCGATATGGCTATACTGCAATTAATACGGGGTGAGGGTAGCATTACCGCACCATGGTTGATAGGTTTATCCGCAATTCTTGGTTCCCCTGTCACAAATCTACGCTATCCGATGTGAGTCCGTTGGTAAAACCAGCCAAACGAGTGGTTTAACCACGTTTTGCATCAGGTAGTAAAATCTGGAGATTCGGACTTGAGATCCCCATGCTCCAAAATAAGAGGTTTGCACAAATGAAGAAAGTGCTTGTATTTATCAGTCTGCTGATCCTTGTCCTCATGGTGACCGGCTGCAGCAGCGCCACGGCCGACGAGACGGTCATCATCTACTCCGGCCGGAGTGAAAGCCTTGTGGCACCAGTAATTGAGTTGTTTACAGCATCAACCGGCATCATAGCTGAAGTCCGCTACGGCGGCACAGCGGAAATGGCCGCCACGCTGCTTGAAGAAGGGCAAAATTCCCCAGCTGATGTGTTCTGGGCGCAGGACCCGGGAGGACTGGGTGCGGTTGCAGCGGAAGGAATGTTCGCACAACTGCCGGCAGAAATCCTCAACGCTGTCCCTGCAAACTTCCGTTCCCCGGAAGGGACCTGGGTCGGTGTCACCGGGCGCGCCAGGGTCGTCGTTTACAATACATCAATGGTCAACCCTGCAGACCTGCCGGAAGATATCTGGGACTTTACAGACCCGAAATGGGACGGGAAAATCGGCTGGGCGCCGACGAACGGATCATTCCAGGTCATGGTCACCGCCATGCGCAACAGCTGGGGTGAAGAGAAGACCCGCGATTGGCTGACCGGCATCCTGGCCAATAACCCGGTCGTATATGAAAACAACACGGGGATCGTTGCCGGCGTGGAAGCCGGTGAGGTGGAAGTCGGTTTTGTGAACCATTACTACCTTTATCGTTTCCTGGCTGAAGAAGGTGAAAGCTTTGAAGCGCGAAACTATTTCCTGCCCAGCGGCGGACCGGGTTCCCTGGTGATGGTCGCAGGCGCCGGTGTGCTCGAATCCAGCCAAAACAAGGAGGCTGCTGAAGCGTTTATCGGTTTCTTGCTGTCGCGAGAAGCCCAGGAATACTTCACTACGAAGACTTTCGAATACCCGATGATGGCCGAACTGCCGCTGCCCGTAGAACTGGCGCCGTTAGAATCGCTCAATAACATCCAGATCAACCTGGCAGATCTCGATGATCTCGCCGGTACCGTCACGCTACTGCAGGCGGTCGGCGCGCTGCCATAGAAAGGAACCTGAAAACGGTATGTCCGTAAGGGACCTCCCTGTAAATATTCGTGCCAGGATGGCTCTGCCATCCTGGCGCAGTTTAATTTTTCTCTGGATTCCGGCTGCAGCCGTCGCAGCCTCAATCCTGGTACCTGTCAGCTACCTGTTGATTCGGGCTGAAAGCGGCAGCGCCGGTTTATTGTCAGTCGTATTTCGAATCGAAAATCTTGACGTATTGTTCAACAGCATTGTGCTCGCTATGGCGGTTGCTTTTTGTTCAGCGGTGATTGCAGTTCCGATCGCGTGGCTCACAGTGCGCACCAATTTACCTTTTCGAAGGCTCTGGTCGATATTGACGGTGCTCCCCCTCGTCATTCCCAGTTACATCGGCGCGTATCTTATGATATCTACGATCGGACCGCGCGGCCTGGTGCAGGGCTGGTTAGAACCGCTTGGCGTGGAAAGATTGCCTTCGATTTACGGATTCCCCGGCGCTCTCGCCGTACTGACACTGCTTACATTCCCCTATACGCTGCTCAGTATCCGTACCAGCCTGCTCGGGATGGACCCTGCCCTCGAAGACGCGGCGCGGATTCTCGGCCATTCCACCTGGCGAACCTTCTGGCGAGTGACATTCCCGCAAATGCGTCCGGGTCTCGCCGCGGGCAGCCTCCTGGTGATCCTCTATACACTGCGCGATTTTGGGGCGGTCGCGATCATGAGATATGATTCGTTCACACGGGTCATTTATGTGCAGTACCAATCTCTGATTGACCGCTCCGGGGCAGCCGGCCTCGCGCTGGTGCTCGTTGCTTTAACGCTGATAATCCTGTGGTTGGAGCGCCGCAACCAGCGGACGAACCAGTTGTACAGTTCCATTGCAGCGAAAAGACCGCCGGAAATAATGCGACTCGGGCGCTGGAAATGGCCGGCGTTGGTATTCATGGGTGTAATCGTACTCATTTCTTTGATTATCCCTTCCGCCAACTTGCTTTTCTGGCTTTTGCGAGGGTTCAACGCCGGAGAAACGATCTCGACCTATTGGGATGAGACGTTCAACTCCCTCTGGGTTTCAGCGATTGCGGCAATCGTCATACTGGTCGCGGCGCTGCCGATTTCGATCCTTGCTGTGCGGCGGCCGAATCGCCTCACGACGATCCTCGAACGGGTCTCGTACCTCGGCTTCGCGCTGCCGGGCGTTGTCATCGCCCTCTCGCTGGTGTTCTTCGGCGCGAATTACGCCATTATTCTTTACCAGACGCTGCCGATGCTGATCTTCGCGTACATGGTGCTTTTTCTGCCTCAGGCAGTGGGTGCCGCTCAGGCAGCGCTCGTTCAGGTTCATCCGAACCTGGAAGAGGCTGGACGCAGTCTTGGTAAAGCGCCATGGACGGTATTTCTGAAAGTGACATTTCCGATCGTCAGGCCCGGGTTGTTCTCCGGAATCGGCCTGGTTTTCCTGACCGCGATGAAGGAACTCCCGACAACGCTGATCTTGAGCCCGATCGGCTATAAAACACTGGCAACATCCGTTTGGGGCGCGGTAACCGGCGCGTTTTTTGCCCAGGCCGCTGCTCCCGCTTTGCTGCTGATCGTGGTATCCTCTGTCCCTATGGCTATCTTGATTTTACGGAGAGACCTTTAGTTTTTGAACTTCGTGCGCACCAACGAATAAGCAGCAAGACTCAGGGCAACAAGCTCTGCTTCTGCAGACCTGATTTTCGATTTCACGTATTCAATGTACTAAGCCGATCCGTTAATTAAAAAGCGAAGCAAACAGAACTCATGTCTGAAGTTGCCGTAAATTGTACGAATTTAACAAAGATTTATGACGGGGAAACGACCGCACTCTACGACCTGAACCTCACGGTGAAAAAGGGCGAGATCTTGGCCGTCCTGGGGCCGAGCGGCTGCGGAAAAACGACCTCTCTGCGGTTGATTGCAGGCTTTATTCGCCCCGATAATGGAGAAATCTTCATCGACGGAGAGCGTGTGGCCGGGAAAACCCGTTTTGTCCCTCCAGAAAAACGCGGTGTAGGGATGGTTTTCCAGGAACATGCCCTTTTTCCGCACCTGACCGCCCGGGCCAATGTTTCCTTTGGCCTCCATAAGAAATCGCCTGCACTTCAAGTGGATTACCTGCTCAAACTTGTCGGTCTCGACCACCTCGCCGATCGCTATCCGCATGAACTTTCCGGAGGTGAGCGCCAACGCGTGGCACTGGCGCGCGCATTGGCAACGAAGCCCATCCTCGTTCTCCTCGATGAACCGTTCAGCAACCTAGACGCAGACCGGCGCACGCGGATACGGGAAGAGGTCCGGGCAATCTTAAAGACGACCGGTTCGACTGCAATCTTTGTCACCCACGACCAGGAAGAGGC
>JBFGQG010000016.1:0-16638 GCA_041564295.1 Anaerolineales bacterium
GCAACCGTGCCATCGGGGTTGAGCTCGGGATCACAGAGAGCACGGTAAAATCGCATGTCAAGAATATTCTGATCAAAATGGGCGTAAACGATCGGACGCAGGCCGTCACTCTCGCTCTCCAGCGCGGTATTCTGAATCTCGACGATTGATTATTTTCCTTTTGCAACAGTCATCCCAATGCCGTTCGGTGGTCCAGGCATTGTTATCTCACCGATCATGTTATACTGGAAAACGGTGAGCTATGAAATCTGCCGAATTAATCCTTCTGAGCTGGCTTGATTTCGGCCGAATTACGAGATCACATTCAATTCTGTAAAGGAAAGAGGAAAATGGAAATAACTAATACTCGTTATAACCGCTGTGACGTAGTTAAAATGGCTGGTCGTGTCGATACATACACGGCTCCGAAGTTGCAGGAAGCCATGGATGGCCTGATTTCTGATGGCCGCTACAACATCGTCTTCGATATGAGCGAAGTGGATTTTCTTTCCAGTAAAGGTCTCTGGGTCTTGACCGAGACGCAGAAATCTTCAAAGAAGCACCGCGGAAAACTTGTCCTGGCTCATGTGAACGAGAAAATCAAGAGTTCGTTCGATCTCGTCGGCATGACCGGTTATTTCGATATCTTCGATGATCTTACCTCGGCGGTCGGCAGTTTTTAGACTCGAAGTCTTATGCGAAT
Source organism: Anaerolineales bacterium (assembly GCA_041564295.1). GTDB lineage: Bacteria > Chloroflexota > Anaerolineae > Anaerolineales > JABWBV01 > DATDOR01. The sequence goes on from JBFGQG010000016.1 coordinate 683, forward strand.
GGAAAAACGGTTTCCGGGCCGTTTTGCAAGCCTGGGACTTATCAGTGAGTTCGTTAATAATGCAGCAGAAGAGGCTGGGCTTGACGAATCTCAGGCATATTCGGTCGAATTAGCCGTTGATGAAGCCTGTTCAAATATCATCGAACATGCCTACGGCGCTGAAGACGTCGGTGATATATTCTGCATTTGCATCATCGATGAAGATCGACTCACCGTTGTTCTAAAAGATAAAGGTAAACCGTTTGACCCGGACTCTGTCCCCGATGTCGATACGAAGCAGAATCTCGAAGAACGCTCACCTGGCGGAGCAGGCGTTTTCCTCATGCGAAAGGTAATGGACTCCGTCAAGTTCGAATTCAAATCGGAAGGCAACGTGCTGACAATGGTTAAAATGAAATGAATACTGGTTGAAAAGAAAATGCGCCTTCCTATTGCAAATGGAAGGCGCTTTCGTTTAAACCCCGGTTATTGAAAATCACACGTGGTTATCACGTCGAAGGACCATCAAGGTGATGTCGTCAACCTGCGGAGCTTCGCCGGCAAACTGCTGGACCTGCTCTATAATAGCCGCCTGCATCTCGTGAGCTGATGCATCGGCGTGTAAAACGGCGACATCTAAGAAGTTATCGTCTTCAAACAGGTCGCCGTCTGCGTTCGTCGCATCAGGAATGCCGTCCGTATAAAGGAGCAGGACGTCGCCCGGCTCCAGCCTGACTTCGCTCTGTTCCCATACAGCAGAATCATCGATGCCGATCGGCATCCCCGTGACGTTCAATCCTTCTATATTGCCGCTTTTTCCACGCAGCAGGTACGGCGGATTATGCCCGGCGTTGCTGTAGGTCAATACACCGGTTTCAGTATCCAGCACCCCATAGAACACCGTGACGTACAGGCGCGCCCGCGCATCCTGCAGAATACGCCGGTTGGCGGCAAAAAAGATCGTGTCAGGATCGAACCCGAACTCAAGAGCATAGGTCCGGATCAGAGTCCGGCTGAGCGCCATGTACAGCGCTGGACCGACGCCTTTATCGGTTACGTCTGCAATCAAGATTCCCAGTCGCCCATCTTCTAAGGGAATAAAATCAAAAAAATCGCCTGCCATTTCCCTGGCAGGAATGATCGTCACTGCCAGTTCCCAGCCGGGTAGAACTGGAATCTGGTCCGGCATGAAGCTGGCCTGGATCTCGCTCGCAAAATCGAGCTCATGCACAGCCCGTTGGAGTACGAGCGCCCTGTCGTACACTTCAGCCTGCCGAAGCGCTGATGCCACCTGGGCAGCCATCGCATTGACTCCCGGAAACAGGCCGGACATCGAGCGAAAATTCCAGGGTTGGACGAGGGTCTGCAGTTCGATATAGATAAAACCGATCGCATCTTCATTGTCGACATCCATAATCGGCGCTGCGAGTATCGGATTGTGCGTGGATTGCTCGGTCCGCCAGGGGAGGTCGATATCCGCCTCATATGCGTGGATTGTTTTTTGCGCCTGCATCCATTCCCAAAATTGGTCTACCGCCGGATACCAATCAGACGGATAGCGCAGCAAAAACGCATCCGGCTCGACCCAGATGATCACACGCGCAGATGGAAACATGATTGGAATATGCTTTTCCAAAAAATCAGGGAGTTCAGAGGCATCCGGTGAACTGTTTATAATCTCGCGGCTCAATTGCTCCAGCTGGACGAGCTGCCGGTACTGCTGCCGGCTGTTTTCGACCACACGGCTCAACTGCCTCGATTGCGCAGATACGAGGGCCAGCCCGAAGATAAAGAACAAGTAGCTGAAGACATTGTTCTGGACATACAATCCGGCCGCCAATATGCCGAAAGGATAGCCCAGGAACGGCATTCCAAGCGCAAGGGCAAAAAAGAACATGACTCTTCGGCGGCTCTTGACCGTCGTCAGCACTCCCTGCGCCCAGGCCACGTAGACGATAAATCCGGAATAAATCAGGCTGAACAGCGCAATATTCATCATGATCGCCGCCAGAGCGATTAACAGGTCTTCAACCATCAGGCTGCGAATCGGCACGCTCCCTCCCCAGGCTTTGTAGAAATAGAGGCCAACGAGCGCGGATATGACGACGGACGCCGTATACAGGGTGAAAATCCTTAGATAAACCCAACGCGATGACGTGGACGCCGCTGTCCACATCTTCCAGAAAAGCTCAGCCAGTTTCCCGATCACAGGCAGCCAGAGGACTTCATGCCCGAATAGAAACAGGCCGGACCAGAGTATCACGCCGGAAAGCGAACTGTCTGCGTTCGCAAAAGTTCCTGGGTGGATCTCAACGATTGTGAAAAAACTCAAACGACTGAAAATCAGCATCAAAACGGCCAGGATAATGAAATCGAGAGCGTTAGCGCTGAATATTTTCCAATCGGTGATGCTGAACAGCCAGATAACGCCAGCAGCTGCCAGCGGCAGGGTATACAGGAAGAAGAATACGTTGCCCACTCCCACAACCTGTCGCTGTTCAGTCATCGTCTCCAGCTCCGGCCAGAGACGATGAGCGATACGGAAAATGATATTTCTCCTCACCACGGGCTGAATTATACACTCACAGGAATCCTTCTCCGGTAAAATGCCCCTTTCAAAAAGCGAAAATTTGCCCTTTTGTAGGAATTATCTAAGAGAAATATCCATAAAATCCCCCCTGCTTGACGGTCAATTTTCAGCATGGTATTATCAGCAATTGGATAGAATTAGCACTCTCGTTGCGAGAGTGCTAATCGTTATGCTGGAATGGTGGCGGCGATGCCGAATACCGGACTCACGACCCGACAAAAATTGATTTTGAGCTTGATCGTAAAGGAATTTACGCGCACGGCCCAGCCGGTCGCGTCAAATCACCTGTTAAGTGAGTACAACCTCGACCTAAGTTCAGCGACTATCCGCAACGAGATGGCTGTTCTTGTTGAAATCGGTTATCTGCGGCAGCCGCACACGTCTGCCGGACGCATACCGACGGAAGAGGGTTACCGTTTTTTTGTTGGGCAGCTGATGCAACAGACTGAACTCCCGGAGCCCACCCGCCGTTCAATCACAGAACAGTTTTCGCTCACCCGGCCTGAAACCGATGAGTGGATGCGGCTCGCGGCTTCTGTCCTGGCGAACGAATCACAGGGCGCATCCCTGGTGACCGCCCCGCAGCATATTAACGCCCAGTTCAAGCACCTTGAGTTGATCTCGCTGCGTGGCCGTCAGATCTTGATGGTCCTTGTTATGACGAGCGGTGAAGTCCACCAGCAAATGCTGACTCTGGCAGAACCGGTCGCGCAGGAAACGCTTTCAGCCACGGCAAACACGATCACGCGTCTCTGTACGAACCAGGACATCAAGGGCGTTACGGCAATTTCATCCCAGAACGATGCGCTCACGGACGACATTATCAGGATGGTCAAAGACCTTATGCACCAGTCTACCGGCGAGATTTCTGCCGATATTTACAGGGACGGACTGCTCAACGTGCTGACCCAGCCTGAATTTTCCGAGAGCAAACATGCCCGCCAGGCGCTCCGCATCCTGGAAGAGCGTCCGCTCCTGGAGAGCCTGCTCAGCCAGACTGTGCTGAACTCCGATATCGGCGTCGTTCAGGTCATCATCGGCGGTGAAGGCAATTGGGAAGAGCTGAGCGAATGTTCGATGGTCCTTGCCAGGTACGGTATGAACGGCACGGCGACGGGCACAGTCGGTGTGCTTGGGCCGATCCGGATGCGTTACGGCCGCAATATTTCCACGGTTCGCTTTGTCGCTGGCCTGTTGAGTGAAATCGTGATGGAAACACACAATCTCCCTCAGAACGTCGAGAAGTTCGAGGACGAATAACGTAATAAGGAAAGACATCTATGAGCGATCAAGAGAATCACGAAACACCAATGGATCCGGTCGAAAAGCCGGAAAATGAAAACGGTGAAGCCGAATTAGGCGTTGTGATGACGATTGAAGAATTCGACCATTTCCAGGCAGAACTTGAGTCGGCCAGGGTTGAAGCCCAGAAGAACCTCGACGGCTGGCAGCGCGCCCAGGCGGATTACAACAACCTCCGCCGCAGGACCGACCAGGAGCGCGAGCAAATGCGCAATGATCTGACCGGTAAAATATTGACCCCGTTCCTGGATGTATTGGATGATCTTGAACTTGCTGTGAAAAACCGTCCCACTGACGGGCAGGACAACGGCTGGGGTGAAGGTATCGAACTCGTTTACCGGAAACTTCTCGGGAAGCTTGAAGCCCAGGGTATCCGGAAGATGGAGGCAGACGGACAGGAATTTGATCCGAATCTGCATGAAGCCATTACCCACGAACAAAACGAAAATTATGACAGCGGCAGCATTATCGCCGTCGTCAAACCCGGTTACGTCATCGGCGACCGCGTTCTGCGCCCGGCAATGGTCCGTGTCGCAGCCTGAAATGACTGATCAATGCAAGTAAAGCTAAACTTTCTGAGACTATTTTGAATTTATGTTGGTTTAGAAACTTCTACCAGTGTAAGTCAGCAATATACAAATTATTTCGAACTTGAAGCAGGAGAACTCACATGGGAAAAATCATCGGCATCGACCTCGGCACGACAAATTCCGTCGTCGCAGTAATGCAAGGCGGGGAACCCGTCGTCATCCCGTCACGCGAAGGTGAACGACTGATTCCCTCGGTCGTGGCAGTAAACAAGAACGGGGAACGCCTTGTGGGACGAGTGGCCCGCAACCAGGCAGTGGTCAATCCAAACAACACCATTTTTTCGGTCAAACGCCTGATGGGCGGGCGCTACGAGGATGCCGAGGTGCAGCGCGCGGTTTCCCGCGTCCCGTACGAGATCACGAAAGCCCCGAACGGAGATGCGCGCGTCATGCTGGATGAGCGTGATTACTCCCCTCCTGAAATCTCGGCCATGATCCTTGGGAAGCTCAAAGCGGATGCAGAAGCCTATCTCGGCGAAACGGTCACCCAGGCAGTGATTACCGTCCCGGCATATTTCAACGACTCACAGCGCAACGCGACCAAGGACGCCGGCAAGATTGCCGGCCTTGAGGTGCTGCGCATCATCAACGAACCGACTGCCTCCTCCCTGGCCTACGGCCTTGACAAGAAAAGCAACGAAATTATTGCGGTTTACGACCTCGGTGGTGGGACTTTCGATATATCCATCCTCGATGTCGGGGACGGGGTCTTCCAGGTGCGCTCGACCAGCGGAGACACTTTCCTCGGTGGTGACGATTTCGACCTGCGGATCATCGACCATCTTGCCGATGAGTTCCAAAAAGAGAACGGGATCGACCTGCGCAAAGACCGCCAATCCCTCCAGCGCCTTAAAGAAGCCGCTGAAAAGGCCAAGATCGAGCTATCGACCACGATGCAGACAGAGATCAACCTGCCTTATATCACCGCTGATGCAACCGGTCCGAAGCACCTGGTCATGACGCTGACCCGCGCCCGCCTCGAACAGCTTACAGCCGACCTCGTCCAGCGCACGCTTGGGCCCTGCAAACAGGCGCTGAAGGACGCAGGGCTTTCCGCTTCAGAAGTGAACGAGGTCGTCCTGGTCGGCGGGATGACCCGCATGCCCGCTATCCAGGATGCCGTAAAGAATTTCTTCGGCCAGGATGCGCATAAAGGCGTGAACCCGGACGAAGTCGTGGCTATCGGTGCAGCCATCCAGGCCGGGGTACTCGGTGGAGATGTGAAAGATATCCTGCTCCTCGACGTTACCCCGCTGACTCTTTCCGTCGAAACGCTAGGCGGCGTCGCAACCCCGATGATCGACCGCAACACGACCATCCCGACCCGAAAAAGCCAGATCTACTCAACCGCCTCGGACAACCAGCCGCAGGTTGAGATCCACATCGTGCAGGGTGAGCGGCCGATGGCTGCCGATAACAAGTCCCTCGGCAAGTTCGTCCTCGACGGTATCCCACCGGCGATGCGTGGCGTCCCCCAGATCGAAGTGACGTTCGATATCGACGCGAACGGCATCCTTAAGGTCACGGCACAGGACAAGGCGACGAGCCGCAGCCAGCACATCACCATTACCGCTTCCTCCGGCCTTTCCGACTCGGAGGTCGAGCGCATGCGCGAAGAGGCAGAAAAGTACGCTGATGAAGATATCAAGAGAAAAGAGAACATCGAAGCCCGCAATACGGCGGATAATGCCGTCTACACCTCCGAGAAAGCCCTGAAAGACCTTGGTGATAAAGTCCCGGACGAGGTCCGCGAGAAAGTGGAAGCCGCTGTGGAGGAAGTCCGCAAGGTCAAGGACAGCGATGATACGAATGCGATCAAGCAGGCTACGGAAAACCTGAACGAGGTGATCCAGGGCATCGGTGCAGCCGCTTACCAGGCTGATCCAGGCATGGGCGGCATGGATGGGATGGACGGCGCCGGTCCGGAAGAGTCGCCCGAGCCGGAGGAAGATGTCATCGAAGGCGAATTTAAGGAAACCTAGAAGGCTGAAGAATGCCCCCAGCGGATTATTACGAAACACTCGGGGTCGGTAAAACCGCCTCGACGGATGAAATCAAATCGGCTTTCCGCAACCTGGCACGCAGGTACCACCCGGATGTGAGCCAGGAAGCCAATGCCGAAGACCGCTTTAAAGAAATAAACGAAGCGTATGCCGTGCTGTCTGATCCTGATAAGCGCGCTGCATATGATCGATTCGGTCATGCCGGTGTGAATGGAATGGGGGGCGTCGATTACCAGAACATCGATCTCTCCGACATTTTCGGAGACATTTTCGAGAGTTTCGGTTTCGGCGGTTTCGGCCGGGCGCGCGGCCGGATGCGCAATGCGCCCAGGCGCGGCGAACACCTGCAATATACCGTTACGCTCGAATTCACGGAAGCCGTTTTCGGGGTCGAGAAAGAAATCCGGTTTACCCGCGATGAAGTTTGTGCTGTCTGCCGGGGGAGCCGGGCAGAACCCGGCACATCAGCCGTAAGGTGCAGCACCTGCGCCGGCGCCGGCGAGGTTCGCCAGCAGCGGCAGAGCCTGTTCGGAACCATCACCCAGGTCGCCACGTGCCCTGCCTGTTCAGGCACAGGTGAAACGATCGAAACGGCCTGCAAACACTGCAGCGGCCGCGGGTTGGACCGTAAAACGGTGACCAAGGTGGTGACCATCCCTGCCGGCGTCGATGACGGAAACCAGATCCGTCTGGGTGGAGAAGGCCAGCCTGGAACAAACGGCGGCCCAAACGGCGATCTTTATGTACGAATCCGCGTCAAGGAGCACCAGTTCTTCCGCAGGCGCAATAATGACATCCACCTCGACCTGAACATTAATATCGCTCAGGCGACATTAGGCGCAGAAGTGACCGTTCCGACCGTAGACGGAGATGATAAGCTGCATATCCAGGCCGGGACGCAACCCGGAAAAGTCATGAGGATGCGCGGAAAAGGCGTCCCGGATGTGCACGGCAGCGGCAGACGGGGTGACCAGCTGGTACTGATCAACGTACAGGTTCCGAACCGGCTGACAGATGAACAGCGCGCTTTGTTTGAAAAGCTGGCCGAGAGCCTGGGTACCGACGTCAGGCCGGGGGAACGAGGTTTCTTCGAAACATTGAAAGACGTATTAGGCCTCTAAGCGCTCGCGCGGCATGGAACAGGCCTCCTGGGTTGAAATCTCCCTCACCGTCGCAGATGGTGAGCTTTCGGAAGCGGTTGCTGAAGTAATTAGACGGTTTATCCCCGATGGCGTATTTATCCAGGCGACGGGCATCGTCTACAGCCCGGACTCCGAAGGGGATCCGATCGGACCCTATCGTGTATGCGGGTACATTCCCAACGATTCGCAATTAGAAGAAACCAGGTCGAAAATCGAGGTAGCGCTCTGGCATCTCGGACGGATCCAGCCGCTTCCTGAACCGGAGTTCCACAATATCCTTGAAACGAACTGGGTTGACCAATGGAAACAGCACTACCATCCGATTTCCGTCGGAAGGCGGCTGACCATCCTGCCGGCCTGGGAAGAAAACCCGCGCTCGGACACCATCCCGATCCTGATCGATCCGGGCATGGCATTTGGGACAGGCACCCATCCCACGACACAACTCAGCATGCAACTGATGGAAAAGGTATTCGAAGAAAATCCACCGGAAACCGTCTTCGATATCGGGTGCGGATCCGGTATCCTGTCTATTGCCGCTGTTAAACTCGGTGCGCTTTCAGCGGTCGGTGTTGATGTAGATGATGATGCAATTGAAAACGCACGTAAAAACACGCAGATCAATAATGTCGGCGAACTCATCTCGCTTGGGACCGGTTCTGTGGAAGAGATCCGCCGTGGTGATTACGGCCAGACAAGAGCCGACCTGGTGGTTGCAAATATCCTTGTCCATATTTTAATCACACTGCTTGATGCCGGTATGGCGCAGCTGGTTGCTCCCGGGGGGCGGTTGATCCTGTCAGGCATCCTGGCAGAGCGCATCCCCGAGCTGCTCGCTTCGCTGGATAAACACGACCTGGAAATTGTCGAACAAAAACAAACGGGCGACTGGGTGGCGTTTACCGTTGCACCTGCGGAATAGTTTTCAAGAAGCAAGACCCACGTCTTTAGGTTATAATTTTCCCCGCTATGGCAAAGTATCATATTTGGACGGAAGGCTGCCAGATGAACGTCGCTGATTCACAGCGCGTATCATCCGCCCTGGAACACCTCGGGTACAGCCCGACCCGCAAACCGAAAGAAGCCGATGTTATCGTTTTGAACACCTGTGTCGTCCGCCAGAGTGCAGAAGATAAGGCTGTCGGTCGACTGACATCACTTAAACCGTTAAAAACGCAAAACCCCAATCTCGTGATCAACCTGATGGGCTGCCTGGTCGGTGTGAAGGGTTCGGAAAAACTGAGGGCGCAGTTTCCGTACGTGGACGTGTTTTCCCCGCCTTCCGATCCGGGGCCGCTTGTTTCTTATTTAACACAGGACGAAACCCGCTTTCTCGTGGATGAGGACCTGAGTGCGCGGAATGCCCAGCTTGACGGGGACCTGATCCTGCCGCTGCATGAACGCGGCAAACTCGTCAGCGCGCACGTCCCTGTCGTATATGGCTGCTCGCACGCATGTACTTTCTGCATCATTCCTTACCGCCGTGGGATTGAACGGTCCCGACCGGTCGGAGAAATCACGGCAGAAGTGCGCTCACTGGTCGCACAGGGCGTCCAAGAAATCACCCTGCTCGGTCAGATCGTCGACCGCTACGGCAAGGACGTGCCGGACGGCCCGAAACTGGCCGACCTCCTGCGCGTGCTGGATGGTGTGGATGGATTGAAGCGTATCCGCTTCCTGACGTCGCATCCGAACTGGATGACCGACGACCTGCTGGATGCTGTTGCAGAACTCCCGAAAGTGATGCCGCACATCGAAGTGCCTGTCCAGGCTGGTGATAATTCTGTGCTTGAAAACATGCAGCGCGGATACACGCGGGAAGAATACTATGCGCTCGTCGAGAGAATCAGGGCGAAGATTCCCAACGTTTCCATAGGCACTGATATCATCGTCGGTTTCCCGGGTGAGACGCATGAGCAGTATCGCCGAACCTACGAATTGTTAGAAGACCTCAAGGTGGACGTTGCACACCTTGCCCGTTACTCTGAACGACCGGGCACGGTGGCGGCGCGGCGCATGGGGGATGATGTCCTCGATGAAGACAAATGGGCCAGGTTCCGCGAATTGGAAGCTCTGCAGGCGCAGATTGTCGGTGAGATCAATGCAAGGACTCTTGGAGAAACCGTAGAGGTTCTGTTTGAGGACAAGGTCCGAGGTCGCTGGCGCGGCCGCACACCAACGAATAAACTGGTGTTCGTAGAAGCTGATGAAACCCTTCGGGGCCAAGTGCGCGATGTAGTGATCACCTGGACTGGTCCCTGGAGCATGCAGGGCCGTCTGCCGGCTTCAACACCCGTAGTGAACGTCATGCCGGAAATTACTATCTTATCCTGATGGCTATCAGGGATTTTTTTCCGTAGATCTGGCAGGGCAAAAATTTAAGACTTGTCCTGCCTTAACCACCGCACAGCCCCTTCACCCGCCGCACGCCCAGTCGATATCGACGCCGTCAGGAGATAACCGCCTGTCGGCGCCTCCCAATCCAACATCTCACCGGCGCAGAACACGCCAGGCAGCTTCTTGAGCATTAAGTGTCCGTCCAGTTCTTCAAAAGGGACACCTCCTGCTGTACTGATGGCCTCATCGATCGGCCGTGGAGACAACAATCTGACCGGCAGTCGTTTAATCGCGCCGGCCAGTGCCACCGGATCTCGAAAGATTTCTGGTGGTGTCACTTCGTGCAACAGCGCAGACTTCACCCCTTTGATCCCGGCCTGACGCTGTAGATGCGTCGACAAAGTCTTCGAGCCACGCGGCTTAGCGAGACGCTTCCCCAGTTCAACTTCGGAAAGATCCGGCGCGAGGTCGAGGAAGATCTCTGCGTTTCCATCGCGGTGGATCGTTTCACGGATCCACTTCGAGGCAGCATAAATCAGGCTACCTTCCACGCCGTGTTCCGTGATTACAAATTCCCCTCTTTGCTTAAACTCACTTCCATCAGGGCAATTGAATGTAAGCACAACGGATTTCAAGGGTGCGCCGGCAAATCGTGTTCTGAGGTGGTCGGACCAACTGACGTTGAAACCGCAGTTTGCAGGTTCGAGCGGGATGATGTCAATCCCTTTGTCTGCAAGTATGGACACCCAACTCCCGTCCGAGCCGAGATTCGGCCAGCTGGCGCCGCCCATTGCCAGAATGACGGCCTCCGCCTTTACCACTAAATTTCCGGCTTTCGTGGCAAATTGGAGGCCGCCTCCAGCATTCCATCCCGACCACCGGTGATTCTTGAAGAAGCGCACGCCCAAACGCTCCAACCGTTGTATCCAGGCTCGCAGGAGCGGCGCAGCCTGCATCCCAACAGGGAAAACCCGTCCAGAGGACCCCACAAACGTCTCGAATCCGATCGCCTGCGCCCACTCGCGCAGTTCATCAGGGCCAAAGGCATCTAAAAAGGGTTTCAATTGATCCTGGCGATCTGAATAGCGACTGAGAAACGATTCCTGAGATTCCGAATGAGTCAGGTTAAGGCCACCTTTTCCAGCCACGAGAAATTTCCGCCCGAGAGATGGTTTCGCCTCAAAAATGGCCGCGTTTAATCCAGAACCAGCGGCGATTTCCGCCGCCATCAGTCCGGCAGGTCCACCCCCTATGATGGCTATGCGCAGATTTTCTTCGCGATCTGACACCAGTCTTCCTTCATGAGCATTTCCCCATTTATAGATATTTTAACCATACTCTCAACACGAACATAAGCATTCAAATGGTAGAATCCTACGGTTGTAAACTTCTGTCCTTTACGACCCATTGTATTGTAATCAGGAGCCACTTTTTATGCAGTCCCCTTCTAAAACCGGCGGACTGGTCATCCTCTTCTTATCCGTCTCTATGCTGCTGGTATTCACCATCCCAGCCATTGCAAGCAGTTTTATTTCACAAGAAGAGGCGCCATTGTCGACCAACCACGACCTTTTCCTCCCTGTCGTGCAAAATTTCGTTCCATCCGTCTCTCTCACTGATTCGTGGACATCCGACCCGGACGATGTGACCCAGGTAGCCTTCCTCACGAATGGCCAAATGGTCCATCAAATCTCCGGAAATACAGAAAGCACGATTACGCTCTCCGCAACTCTCGAAATCACCTGGTCCGGGCCGTGCGACAACGGACTGGTATATTCAACTTCGCTGAACTTATCTGCCGGTGCGTTTACACACAGTGCGCAACTTTCTGCACCAGGCTGCCAGGGCTTGTTCACGGCAACGACGAAAATCAGCCATGCTTATGGGAGCGATTCGATGGATACACAATTCATCTCCAATACTCCCGTCTCCCCGACATATACGAATCTCCAGGGTTTTGACCGCTGCACTCACCCGACCGTAGAAGAAATGCAGGCCTGGTGGGACAACAGCCCGTACGACGTCTTCAACCTGTATATCGGCGGTATCCACTACCCCTCAGGCTGCCAGACTCCGCCGATCGATGCGTTCTGGGTCAATGAAGTCGCTCAGCAAGGCTGGACCTTTACAACCGTCTGGGTCGGCCCACAGGCACCGTGCACATCCTTTAAATACCGCATGCATTCAAATCCGACGAATTCTTACCAGCAAGGAAAAGAAGAAGCGATTGCTGCGGCAGCTGCCGCCCGCTCGCTCGGGTTTTTCGGCGAAATCACGATCCATTATGACGTCGAAGGGTACTCCTTTTCTCCAACGTATACGGATGCATGTAAGCTCGCTGTCCGATCCTTCATCCAGGGCTGGACGGATCAGCTTCACCTCCTCGGGTTGAAAGCAGGCGCATACGGTGGATCGTGCAGTTCCAAGGTAGCCGATTGGGCAAACAATTCGCCGGTGCTCGATCAGGTCTGGATCGCCTACTGGCAGTTGCCGGCGGAATATAACCCAAATGCAACGGTCTGGAACGCACCCTGCTTGGATAATCGCCTCTGGGCGGCCCAGAAGCGGCTTCGGCAGTACGCTGGTGACCATTCTGAAACACACGGCGGAGTCGAGCTCGGAATAGACAGCAACGTGTTCGACACGAAAGTCCTCTCGATAACACAAACATCGCCTGCAAACGTACTTGGGCCTGCACATATCCAGGATTTCAGCCTGGTTGACAGCAGTGCCGGCTGGGTCCTTTCAGGCTACCGCCTCCTGTGGACGTCTGACCTGGGCCAAACCTGGTCCGATCGTACTCCGGCAGATTTTGTCTCAATGGCCGCAAGCTTTTTGAACCCGTCACTCGGCTGGGTGGCAGGATATTCATCCGGTGAAAAAGGCCTTCAAATTGGAATCACCATTGACGGGGGTCTTTCCTGGCAATTATCGACGGTCGACCCGGCGGGCGGATTGGACAATGTACCCGTGGCAGCCACCTACCTGGCGCTCCTCGACTCGAATACGCTGTGGTTGAGTGTGAAACTCCAGTCTGGCAGCGCGTTCAGTCTCGGTATGCTGTATGCAAGCGCCGATGGCGGTCGTAGCTGGACACAGCGCACGATCCCGATCGGCGAGCCTGTACACTTCATAAGCCCGGCCGAGGGCTGGACGTCTGGCGGTCCAGGAAATAATGAAATCTACCGGACTCTCGATGGAGGACGCAGTTGGGAAGCTGTTGAGGTTTATCCGCCAGGCCTGGACGCGGTCGATTCCAATTTACTGTCAAACCTGCCCGGCAGCATTGTCGATTATTCAGTGGTGGAAGGTCATACCGCCTGGGTACTGGCGCTGGAAGGGTCCTGCAGTGGTGAAAAAGGCGCGATGACCTGCATGCAGCAGCAGGCGCTCTTGCTTACGACCGACGGCGGATCGAATTGGGTGATACTAAAAATACCGCAGGTTGAATGATAAAAGGGCATCCTTGCTTATGATGACCGTGAGGATGCCTTCTGCAGCCTGTTGATTTACTCCACAAGGCCGATCATGACAACTGCTTCCTCGTTGCTGCTGAGAAATACCTCCACAGCGAAAGGTGTCGTTGCCCCGAGGCTGGCGAGGGACATTACGCAGTACCTGCCCGGCTCCAGGCCCTCAAAAACATAAATCCCATTCGTTTCGGTGTTCCGGATCACCATAGAACTTTGATCATTCGCCGGGCAGGCGGCATCTTGAGAAATAGCAATCTGCTCTGCCACTCCCGGTTCGCTCGCATTCTGTTTTCCATTGCGATTCCTGTCCAGGAATAATACAACCCTGATCTTTCCCGGATTGCCGTTGTTAAAGATTTCTTGATCCGGACCGCATGACATCAACATTGCAGTAATCAATAAAACCAGATAAAGAGAATTCCTCATCGGCTTATTTCCTGATCGAGGATTCTAGGCGGGATTTGAAGGATAAACATGCTGGTCGTATTGTCAGGAAATTGATCAAAGGGTCTCCCTTCGCTGGGGAATGGATCTTCCCAGAATTTTTGTAGCAATCCCGAGCCGCTGCATTTCTGCGGAACCGCCGGCGAGTGTGAACGCCCGCGCATCCCGGAACATCCTCTCTACCGGGTGCTCACGGCTGAATCCTTCCCCTCCCAACAGCTGGATCGCCTGGCTGGTCACGCGGATTGCCATTTCTGCAGCATAGACTTTCGCCAGGCTCGATTCATAACGGTCGGTTATGGTCGCTTCGGCATTTGCGGCAGCGCGGTATACAAGCAAACGCGCAGCTTCCAGGTCGATGGCCATATCGGCTAATCGAAATTGTGTGTTCTGGAAGTCTGTGATACGTCTTCCGAACTGCCGGCGTTCCTCGGCATTCTGCAAGGCATAATCAAATGACCCCTGTGCCAGTCCCAGAGCAACGGCAGAAGCTGCTACGCGCTGACCGTTATAAGCCGACATCAAGTCACCGAACGCTGATCCCGCAGGGACCACCAGGTTTTCTTTTGGGATACGCACATTCTCGAATCGCAATACGCCTTCCCGCACGCCCCGTACGCCCAATGTGGGAATGCGAGGGCCGTAGGAATATCCCGCCATACCCTGCTCAACGAGAATAGCACCGATGCCTTTTGGTCCCGGTACGCCATCGAAGCGCGCATAAACGAGCGTGTACTCTCGTTCGCCGCCGCCTGTGATCCAGCGTTTTTCACCGTTTAAAATGTAACCCTCCCCATCAGTTTCAGCGGACGTCGATAAACCGGACAGGTCCGAACCGGCTTCTGGCTCCGTCATACCGATAGAGATCAGCTTCTCTCCAGTCGCAACAGCTGGAAGCACGCGCCGGCGCTGCTTTTCGTTCCCAAAGTTGAGAATTGTACCGATAGCCCCGAAATTGTGGTCCACGAGGATGCGGGCACTGATCCCGCAGTGCCGTCCGATTTCTTCAATCACCAGGATCGCATCCATGGTTGAGCGGCCGGCACCACCGTACTTCTCCGGCATCGTCATAGCGAACCAACCCTGGTTGGCATATTTTTGGATCTGTGAACGGGGAATGTGTTCTTCGCGATCCCATTTCGCAGCGAATGGCGCAACCTCGGAGATCGCAAATTTTCGGGCGGCCTCCAACATTGACAATTGCTCGTTAGAAAGGCGAAAGTCCATGAGCCCTCCTTGCTGGATTCACATTGAATGGAAACAGGTCATTTTGATATGTAAATTATACATTCGCTCAAAAGAGGTGTGTGATCTGGAACAACATAATACAGGCATTGTTCGTCACGCTGTTTCTGGCAAGTAATTGACAGTGAATTTATGTATAATGAAGGAGTCTGGACCAGCGATATCGTCGTCTAATCGTTCGTTTATGAAACAAAACAATTACCCAGGAAGCAAGGAAAATGCCGGATAAACCGATATTCCACTCTGTTCTCGCGAAGATTTTTCCGTCAGCAATACCGGAAAACCGCTTTATTAACCAGATATCCGCCAAATTTTCGGAGCTTGGTTTTCAAAAGCATAATTCGATCGCTTGCGTCGGCGTTTGCCGCGATGAACTGACTTACTCGCTGTTTCAGGCGGTAGAGGCCGCCTGGGGTCCGGCGTTTAACATTTCAAGTTTGGCTGGGATGATCTACATCGGGAAAACCGGTTTCAATGCAGCCCACACGCATTCACCATACGTTGATGAGCGAGAACGTTATATTTATTTCGCAATGCCGCATATTGCCATCTCAGACGCGGGTGAGATCGGCGTTTGCAGCAGGCCTGGCCTGGTGGAACTTTCCAACGCGTGCGGTGCACTCGAATTGTTCCGGCAGGCGCACGTAAATGGGGATTTAGACCTGGAACTGCATCTCAATGACCTTGAGTACACGCTTTTGAAGAGCAAACTAACAGAGCGGTTGGCCGGAGTCTCTTCACCGGACCTGCTGACCCTTACACAAACTGCATACGAAGTGATCCTCTCTGATCTTGAAGAGATGATCGGGCTGACAGTAGATAACGCGAATAGCGATTACGCCGTCATTACC
>JBFGQG010000017.1:0-16484 GCA_041564295.1 Anaerolineales bacterium
GACAGTACCATGAGAAATCAGACCCTTACCAGGCTCGTCCAGCGTTTCCTGCGGGGTTCCTAGCGTCCAATCTAACACTCGACCCTGCGCCCAAGCGGGCAACTGCGGGATCGCCGACAATACCAGGCAGACTGTCACAGCAAGATAGCCAAGTGAACATGCAAACGGCACACCAAACATCCATACGACCGGTTTAACCACAGATTTCACTGTGCTATAAGACCTTTCCCATCCGATCCAGCCGGATCAGGCCTGCCTCACCGCCCTGCAGGCCGAGTGATGCTTCAATTGAAAGCCCTGTCCGGATCATTTTCATCGAGAGCATGTATGACAATGCCGATCCTCCGAGTACAGGCAGGAGCAGCACAGGGTCATTTCCATACACAACCCCCATATCAGGCGTCGTCAATGCAATCGCCGCGAGCACCGCCGGCGGAAAGTTGGCGAGGAACCTGGCCTGCCATTCGACGCCTTTGGCAGCCGACCTGGCGCGTGACAACACATCGACGACTCCGTTTAACATTTCCCGCAGGCTGCCGACCAGCGGCGTAATTTCGATTCGATCCTGGAGTGCAGCGAGGAGCGCAGTACCGACAAGGTCAACTGCCGGACTGGACCAGGCCGTCGTCCACGCACGGACGGCCTCCGCCTGGGCATCCACAGCGCTGCCCCTTAGACGAACAAGCAAGTCTGCGAGGACGAGTTGCCCCTGTGGACCCGTAGCTTCGGAAGATTCGGCGAGAGCGTCGTTGAGAGAACGGCCCTGTGTAAGCAGTGATTCGAGCACGCCCATCGCTCGAAGGATATCCTTCGCCTGCGCCATCCGCAGATCTTCCCTGCGGCTGGCCAAGGTTCCACCATATAACAGGGCACCGCCCAACCCGAAGAGCACCGCGCCGACCGGTCCGAAACGGGCACCGCCTGCCACCCCGCCGAACGTCCAGACGAAAATTCCGGCCAATAATTGTCTGGTGGTCAAGCCGGCGCCGGTCTGTCGGGCGAACTTCTCCAGATCGAGCTTTTTCTCGGGCTGAGTCAACCCCAGAGCATTTGCCAACTCTGCTTCTCCCACCATACTGCGCCAACCCAAAACCAGGGGGATCGCAGCAAGCCCCAATGCTCCGGCAATCGCCAATAATGTTGTCATGGTAAATATCCTTTAAGAAATTCGGCGAGGTCGGCTGCACCCCCGGACCAGAGGCCGTAAAGAAAATAGACGCCTACGACACCGAGGAGGACCCGGGCCACCTTCTCTGCTGTTACTGGTTCCAACGAGATAGAAACATGTGAAGGTGTACACAGCTGTACATCATCAGTTTCGGTCTCTTGCTTGTGTTCACTATTTTTGCCGTCAGGTGAGACCGGTTGGTCCGGTCGATCAATTTGCTCTTTTTGCTGTGTGGGCCGGAATGCCAGCTCGCGCTCGAGATAGGTCCAGACTCTGGGTCGAAGAAAGTATCGGGCTCTCCGCCTCGCCCATTCCTCGATCGTCAATCGATCACCGCCAAGCCTTAAAAACGCAAGCACTACCGACAAAACGAGCACGAAAAAACCAACTCCAACTTTGGACGCGAAAGGAATAGGCAGTAACAGGCACAAAATCGCCATTACTGCACCGGCAGCTATAACCGCAAGATCACGATCGTTGTACATGGCCTCTCTTTACAATTAAAACGGTGGGGGAGGCTGCAGACCGCGCAGAAGTTCTCCCAGTTGAGGGATCACGAGAAATGCAAAAAGGACAAGGATTGCAATCCCAATCCCGCCGAGGATCGCCATTGAAGTCGACCGCGCGCCGCCAAATGCCGCGCCCGCAGCGCCTTGCAGCGCAAAGAATAGACCACCTAGCAAAGCTACCATCACCAGCAATCCTGCAAGAAACAGCCAGGCATCTTGCGCGATTTCTGTCAGTTTTTCCATGACCGGATCAAACATCAAGCACCTCCATCATCAACAATTACCAAAAAAATATGCCGCCAGGGGGCCGGCAACCACCACAATGAGCATACCGATTAAGGCTTCACCGGCCTCAACAAGGGCAGAAGCGACAACGTTTGACCCTCCTGCCGCGATGCTCATTGCAGATCGCACGAAAGTGTGGAGCATTCGGACAGCAGCCAGCCCACCCAAAACCTGGGCTGCAGCAGCGCCGAGATCGACGAGTGGACCGCATGCGGTCATTTCTGATGTGACGTTTACGGCACGAGAGAGCGCAGGGACGCCCATCAATCCAAATAAGATAATGAACAAAATTCCGACCGTGGCGCTAAGCGCGTTCGCCCACGCGACCTTAGATCCGATTACAGTCCCTGAAACGGCCTTCAAGACCTGGACGAGTATTCCAACCATGCCGAAGAGAACGAGCGCGCCTGCAAGAGCAGCCCAACCCTCGGAAAGGAAAACGACAAACAGGTCAAGCACTCCTGTCATAACCGGCTTCCATCCTGATCCAACCACTTCATGAGACCTTCCGAATCACTCAACCTGGCTGCTTCCATAAGCGGATCGGCTGCCAGGTCAATTTGTTCCTGGTTACGCAGGTAAACGCCGACAATCCGTTCAGTTTCCTCCGGGTATTGCGTTTTCACCCATTGCGGATCGAGACCGGCAGCTGAAAAATAAGGCGATAATGCCGAAAAACCGCGCTGGAAATCTCCCGCACCGGGTGAAATATGAAAAGCCTGCAAAATAGCTCGTTGGTCGCCTTGCACAGGAGCAGGTATGTATGTCGGCGACTGGCCTCCAGAAGAATTTCCCAATACCATGGGAAACGCTGATGAGATCGCCGGCATCCCGGCGCCCCCGCCTGCTGCCGCAGTCCCCACAGCAATCATTGAGCGGACGCCGGCTTTTAATTTTCCCGCACCTTCAACCGCGGCCGAAAGAGTAAATTTTCCGAGAACACCAGCCATTGACAGCAAAAAACCTGCGGCGCCCCACAGCCAACACAGGCGCACAAGCAGTTCGGCCATACCACTGCCGCCGAAAGATACTGCGAGCACAGTAGCTGCTTTGAATACTCCACCAGCTGCGATAGGAATGAGTGCCAAAACAACAACCGTCTTTATCCATAAAGCTCTCATCCACCGCATTTGCGGAAGAACGGATAGGACGGCAATGACCGGCGCCATAACACCCAGCACAAAGAGCACCGCCTGGGCGACTGCAAACGCAAAAACAAGCCCGACCAACCCGACTAATCCTCCAAGACCGCCTGCAACGGCAAATACTGCGCCGAACATCGACGGTCTTCCCAAAAGCGGGAGTGTCTTGATTAAGTTCGCCACGAGGGACAGGGACAAAAAGTCGCGCGCCAGTTGGACCGTCTCACCCAGCGCAGCGCCTGCTGCCCACCAACCTGTTTGTACGACGAGGTCCAGGAAAGGTCCCGCAGCAGCGGCTGAAAAACCAGCGACTACCCAGTCACCGATCACTGCCATCAACCCATCCTCTTCGCCGGTCAACTTTCTCCAGTGGTACGCCACCAGCCGCAACGAAAACAATACCGGTGCAAAAGCTGCCGCAGTCCGCAAACCGGTGGAAGCCACGGCGGAAAAGTGGCCGCTTTCCGGTGGTCGTAACAGGTCTCCAAGCATTAGTGAGATATCTACTGTTCCTTCAGAAAGATTTTCAACCTCGCGCAAGGACGCGTCCTGCAGGATTTTCAAAACCGCCTCAGACAGCGTCTCAGTAGAAAATACGACCTTATAAATCTGGGTCGTAATCGGCGGTACCTGGGAAGTCTCCGGGCCAGGTGATGGAGCCGGCAGAGGAACGGGCGTAACATGTGCGTCGGGCTGCGGCGTTGCCGTCGGTTGTTCGTATTCCGGAGGTCGAATTTCCAGCGAATATAACGGGCTCGCAGCCAGGATGGTCAAAATCCGGAAAATCGATAAGAAAAATATTCCAGGCATGTCGGGATAACGAAGTTCTTCCTTGTTAGAAATTTAAAGCGAGCGGCGTCAGAGATGGTGGCGATCCACCCGATTTTTTCCAACAGATCGCTTCATACCCGCATTCTGTACAATCTGTGAGGTCGTTGAGCGCCATCAGGGGAGGGTAGGGACCGCTTGAAGCGAAAACGGATAACCCTTCCAGAACCCCGGCCAGTTCCGCTGTAGACCAGTGCGCCCGGTACCGATGTGCGCGTCCAAGTGAATCAAGTATGTACATTTCATCTCCGTCGAAATCTATCCCTTGCTCGAAGAATTGAACGAGGAATGCTGTTAGAAAACAGGTCGGTGCGTGTACATTCTGTGTGAACGCACCCAGGATTTTCCTTCCACTGCCCCGGAATTGCCAGAAAGGTAATTGAAAAAGTGGGTGTTTCAGAAAATCGATAGACCGATCAACAATTCTGACATCTGCATGAGGTTCGATTCTCAATTGCTGCAGCCAGTCCGGAAAAACGAAGGCCCATGCCCTCAGGAAGGGGGAGAAATTCTGCCAGCCACCTATTTTTTCTAATGCGCGCGCAAATTCATGCCCGTAAGCCAGGGGCAGTTTTTCTTCGAGGAAGGTCGGAAGTTGTTCCGGGGAAGCAATACGCCGGTTACGAGCCTGGCCCCTGTAATCCTCGACTTTCGAGACATACCGGCGAGCGAACCCTGCAAGGCCGGCTAAATCCATGAATTCTAGGGCTTCCATCAATGTACGACCAGCCGACCGGTGTTCCAATACTGCCCAGAACGGGTCGAAAGGCTGCGAAGGGTCGGCGCCGGCGCGCCACCAGCGGACCGCAGCCGGGCAATAGCTGCACAACAGCGCAGAAATCACCGGGTGGCCGCGCTGGACGCTGTCCAATGCAAGTCCTCGAAATACATGCGCGATCATTCAAGCCACCGCTAACAGCCAGAAAGCAAATGGAATCGCTCGCCAGGCGCCGGGGGACCGGATACCGGCTATTGGCCGGCCTGTGATCCTGCGCCAGGCAAGTTGAAGAAAACCCGTAGTGAGAAAAACTGTTCCCATCACCACTAAAGCCTGGCTCGACAGTACCGGGGAAACGAACCAGAGCAGTGCGATCCAAAACTTGGCGTCTCCACCGCCGATCCAACCAGACAACCATGCCAGAACCAATGCAACGGTGGCACACCATGTGGTCCACGCGCCGGGAAAATTCGAGATCAAGCCTGCTGCGAACAATAAAAAGTTCACCCTATTCGGGATTCGCCGGGTTTTCAGGTCAAACCCGGCAATCCCAAGAACAAGTACGGTCAGGGTAAGCATTCCCCATTGGTTTAAGGCCATCCGATCTGTCCCTGCCCTTCTCGCACAGCCCAATATACGGGCCCACCCCAGCTCCACGATTCTGCCCAGGCCGGGTTATCGATGCGGTTGTTCTCATCCATTCTGCGGATCGTGATTTTCCGGTTCCAATATGCGTCTGGCGCTCCGTCTCCATCGAGATCGGCGGCCATTCCAGGCGGCAGGCCCTGCACCATCTGTGGTGTAATTTCACCTCCCTGGCTGCGTTTCTCCCATTGATAAGCCCAATGACCGTCATTCGTCGTTGAACTACGCTTTACTTTGCAGTTCAACCGGCCGTTTGAACGGTCCGGCCCCGCTTTGCAATCGCGGACGTATTTCGAAAACGTCAATCGCCAGAAGAGGCGATAGGCCGTAACAGCAGATCCGGAAAATACGGGGATATCGGAAGGCAGTTCATCCAGGCCGACAGCGCCGGCTGTCGTCCTGGCTCCAGCAGCCGGATGCGAGGGCTGGTCGAAGACGATCGCACGAGCACCTCCGCTATCTCCGCTGATGGGCAGAGTGATCGTACCGACAGTCGGCATCGAAAAGAACATAAGCGGTGACGCAGGAGAGAGGGTCAAGGTCAGGCGGACTTTATCCCAATCCCCCAGCGCCGGGTTGTTCTTGCTCCCGCCGCCGTAAGCGATGTAAGCCAGGCGGCCTGTCCCTTTTGCGCTTGGCGTACCGCCATTGCGGGCTGCACCTGGCCATCGGACCAGCGTTACAGGATAAGGCCGCAGGTCCAGGAAAGCGTTCGGAAAGCCGACGCGTGCGTCGAGCAACCAGCGTATCCCCCAATCCGTGCGGCAGTAAACGCCGCTGGGTGAAATGTTCAGTACAGTACAGGGGTTGTCGGCGAGTTTGCTGCCTGCATTCGACGACCCCGGCGTGCACGCCCCACCCTGGATCACATTCACGAGATTGGCATATGCGACCTGCCCAATGCAGGGGTCATGGCGGATTTCCCAGACTTCGCAGAGGCCGCCTCCGCCGATGATGACAGTTGAAACGATCGTCGACCCGGCCGCGCAGCTGCCTCCGGGAATTCCGCTGTTGTTATTGCCTGCACCGGAATTGCCGGAAGATATACCGTTGCCGCTGCAGACTGTCACCCAATTCTGATTGACCGGGTCCCAATATGTATCGCAAACCGGGTCAGCCTGGGCCGTAATGGCCGTCAGGCCCAGAAGGAGGGAAAGGATGACGGCTGGTGGGATCAGGCGATTAAGCATCATCTTCTCCGTGAACTGCAGGTGAGACCCGGTTCAACTCGTCGGAGATGGCCTGGACAGCCTGCTCGTCCATTCCGAGCAACCTCCATCCTGCCGGGAGCGGTTTCATGCTGAGTCCAAAGGTATCATCCAACCAGTCCGCATCCCACGAATCGGTCCCGAACCGGTCTGACACCTGGTCTCTGTCTTCAGAGAGCCTGTCCGGCTCCGGGATCTCTATCACTGCATCTGAGAATTGACCCAGCAGATTCCAGGCGCCGTTTCCACGGTATTCGAGTAATGTGAAGGACCGGGTCGCCGGGAGATGGGCGGCATGGCTGGCAAAGGCGTGGGCCCCAAGGTAATTGATCGCAGAACCGGGTTCCCTGTCCAGCGCAAGTACGCAGAAGGCGGAATCGTCGAGCCGGTAACAGCCACGCAGGCTGATCGAAACGGCGGGTCGGCCTTCCCGGTCTACCTGCCAGAAGTGAAAATCGGGATTTGCCGGCCATTCAGCCACCAATGCACGCGCAGTCGGCCCCTCCAGGTTTGAATAAGCCATCTTTACCGGCACTGGCATCCAGGGCAAATCCGAAAACTCCAGGAGGACTGCCGCCTCTGATTTGCTGTACCCCATCCGCTCCGCAAGCATCCAGGCCGCGGTCTTTGCAACACCCGTGTAGACACAGCCCGGCTCAATCCGGCGGTAGTTGTCTCCTGGAAAAACTTCAACAAACTGCCAGTCCGCCGGGTCTATGGGGCATTTGAACGGAGTTGGGGTAGAAGGTTGAGCCTGCGTTGGGATCGGCAGCGATGTCGCAGTATGATCATGCACATGGTGTCCCGGCTGGTTCTCGTGGTCTGGATGGGCCGGAAGACGAGCCCTGGAGCCAAGCCAGGCTGCAGCGATCAGAGAGAGAGCGATGAAGCCGGCGGCTGTCACAAATCGCCGGGGTTTCCGCCGGCCGTTGACGTCCTGGTAAGTGAAGAATTGCATTTTGTTTCCTTTTAAGTCAATAATCGCTGCGGCAAACCGGTTACTGGTTATCCCGGGTCGCACCAAATGCCAGCACACCGAGGGCATCCACGCGAATCCACGATTCAGGCAGCAGAAAACCTGCTGACCGGACGGTTGCGGTCAATATACAGGCAGGCTGCCCTTGATATTGGCTGCAGCGGACATTGCGAAGAACGGCATGCATCGGCGCCTGCCGGATGAAATAAGCAGTCGCAGTCTTTGCGGCTTCAAGCGGGTTAACCTTAATTACCCCACCTGGTTCGACCTGAACAACCTGTGCTCCCGCATGTGCAGCCAGGTCCGCTGCCGCGACGGTGTCCATCACACGCAGGTTCGTCACCATGTAATCAATGATGCCCAGCGCAAAAAGGATGGTGAGTGGGATAAAAACGGCATACAACATTACCGCCTGTCCTTTTTCTCCGGTATTTGGTTTCATGGCCAGCGCGCCTTCCAGGTTTCAATCCGGGCTGTGAATGAGACGCGCCCTTCACCAGGGTCCGAAAAACCCAGCAATCCGGAGAACATGACCGGGCTCTTGAATTGGACCGAACAACCGCTATCCTTTCCGGGATGGCCGTTGTGCCAGGCGCGGACGATAAAAACCGATCCTCTTGTCCCGCTCCAGTTCTGACGGATTGTGCGCCGCCCAATTTCCTCTGCCTGTCGAACGGCTTCTTTACGATTAGCGGCCTGTGACACAAACTGTGTGCATGCAAACGCCGCCGCGGTTGCCGCTGTTCTTGTGCGATGGACGGGGATCAACGCAAGCAAAGCAAACCCAAGCAAAACAGCGAGTAAAGAAAATACTGCCGCTTCAGCCAGCGCCTGGCCTTTCTCGTTCAGGCGCTTCATTGAGTCCCTCCGTGCGGAGGCCCGGGATAAAACTGCCACCATCGAAAAAAGGCCGTCCCACGATGAACCTCCACCGGTCGCGCCCCAAATATTGCTGCGCCACGAGATCTCACGTGCAGACGAGAACGCACCATCCGGGTCCTGCTTCCGATAGGACCTGCGCGGATTTCTGAGGCCAGGTCCTGCCAGAAGACGCTGCTGCGAGCCATCTCTGACACCGGGTTACGATAGGCGCCTGCCGCTACACCGGTAATGAAGACTCCCCAATCGGCCGCAGCTGCCCGAAATGCATAAAATGCAGCGAACGCCAGGCCAAAGAACAACAAGATCAAAACCGGTGCGATCAGTGTGAATTCAGCCATACTCTGGCCTTTTTCGGTCCGATTGGGTGAGTGCTTCATTCTGTCAATCCGGATCAGCCGCCAGAAGCCATCTGTAATGCTTCGATCGCACGGTTGAATGCGTTCGTCAGTTCACTGCGATAATTCGCGATAACGGCAATCGCCACGACTGCTATAGCACCCAGGATCAACGCATATTCTGCGAAATCCTGGCCTTCGTCATCCTTGATAAACGCTTTGAATTCCTGAAGTATGTTTTTCAACGCTTCTCTCCTTTAAATTTTCCGGCTTTGCCGGGTATCTCGCACCGGTGCGAGTGATCAGCTAAAAGTACCTAAGAAAGGGGCAATAATGGTGATTACGAGCCCAAGAACTGCAAAAACACCGAAGAGACCGCTCCGCTGCCGGACGAGGGCAGCACGACCTTCTGTCGTTTCAAGCACTTCACGATGGACTGCTGTTTGCAAGCCGCGCACGGCCGGCAGCAGGGGCCTGTTGCGGTTGTAGAACTCGCGTATTGCTCGTATAAACAACCGGACTTCAACATCATCCGGATCCGGAAGGTGCGCTTCGACAACTTCGACAGCTTTCGTAAACGGCACTACTTCCATTTGCGCGACTAACAAACCCAACAGGTTGCAGAATGGACCGCCGATCGCTGCGCTTCGGCGCAGGCTTTCCTGGACGCTGATGCCTGACGACAGCAGCGCTTGAAGGATAGCAAGCCCGGTGAGCATATTGCTTCTCAATGCCGCGGCCCGCTTACGTATGAGGGTCTGCAGCCGCACATACGGTCGCCGCAATCCGAGATATACGAAGATCGCTGCTGCCCCGACAGCCGGTAAGAGCCCCGCATCGAGCGAAACCAGTAAACCGGCAGCGAGCCCCCCGAGCAGCAAAAAAATTGTGAAAGTGCGAATAGCAGCAGCGAAAAAGGCGCCAGTGGTCGGGAATGGGTAACCAGAACGCCGGAGCAATTCGACCGGATCACGGCGAGCGTTTCGGCGGTCAGGCTGGAAATAGGCCGGGAAAAACAGGGTCAGGACGGCGGCCCAGCCTGAACTGCGTTCCGGCAGTTCCGAAGGATTAATCGTGATCCCCTGTAAACGGCCGGTAATCTGTCGCTGAGCTGTAAGGCCTTCGACCAATTCGAAGGTAAATATGCCTGCCGCGATTGCTCCCAGGAATATCAATACAGTCACGACAACGCCCCGATCGCCTGTACTGTACCAACATCAAGAGGTGTGAGGACTGGTTCATAATCTGTCTTATCCTTCAATCTGAAGATTTCGACCGCTCTCGCCTCGCCCAGGAAAGCTGCAAGCCTGTTCATATGGCAGCGGCTGCGCGACACGCCATAGAACATCTGTGGTTCGGAATCTTCTAGGGCGCCGCTTCCAGCTGCCCAGGTTGCTCCGCCAAATTCTGCCGGCCAGAGAGGGTAAAGACTGCGGTCCCAATTCTCAGGCAGGAGGCCGCCTGTAAAAGCCTTGTGCCAGCGGTAGAAAGCCTCAAATCGGGCACCCCAGAGTGCGCTGACCAGGTCAAGACGCGCAGCAGGTTCCCGGTACGCCAGCCGCGCAATGCAGCGACGGCAAAGCGGGACGTGGTTTTCCGGGCGGTCGTAACGCCAGCAAAATTCCGGGGGTAAATCTTCGGGGGATGAAACAATCGGCCGCCATGTCGCCGGACGGCGGCAGTGCAGACACTCTGCGATGAATTGAGTGCGCCAGGGCGCCCCACCCATGGAAGCAGCGACCAATTCATCAGCCCAACCGTTTACAAACTCCGTCGAAACGACCCGCTGTGCGATGACGAAAGCTCGATTGGGGATATCTATCGAAACTCGAGGAAAATCCAGTAGAAAACAGGCCGCATTCAACAGCACGCCTCGCTCCCAGACGGTGAAGTGCTGTCTGAGTAGAAGGATGTTCAGTGGTTCTTTTCTGCCGCAGCGGGCCGTGACCCGGCGGATTTCAGCCAGGCTGTCGGAAAGTACGGCAAACGTTAATCGGTCCATGGCATTCCTTATGTAATTTGGGCAATTTCAGCGATCTTACGCAGTTCAATCGGGGTGAGATCCAGTTCTGGTGCACATTCAACAATCAGCCGCGCCGGGGGCAGGCGGACGAATTTTCCCGGTTGCACGACTGAATCAACGAGGGGATGGCCTTCGTCGGTGAGGGCCAGGATGCGCAGCGGCGGGCAAAAGAAAGTGTGAAAGATTCGCTCCGCGGGGCGCCCGTATGTGAATAGGAACACCTCCGAGCCCAGCACACGCCGGAACATTACCCCAAGGCTTTTTTCCAGCCAGGAGCCCAATTTCCGGATCCGAATCCTTTGGCCGTCCATCCTAGACCTGCTCCCCCATCGACGCGTCCTGCCTGTGCAGGTATTGAAAATCACGTCGGAACGCCTGGATAAAAGCTTCGTCCGGTTGATTGCAGGCGCTGCGAACGCATGGACAGTCACATTTTTTGACCGGTTTTTTCCCAGGCGCACCGGGAGTTTTGACGCCGATCGACAGGTCTATTGATTTTTTTCGAGTGGAAAAGAACGGTATTTTCATCAATATCACTCTCCTGTAAGATGTTCCCATTTTAGGGATATGGCAATAAAATCCCGATAGGCGTCTTTCCCCCTGGGAAGGGGATGAATTGCCCGAAACCGCCGGTAATTCTGTCTCACGCTAATCTTTCAAACGCTTACCTGTACGCAAAAGCAGTGTTAGAATTTTTTGGCCCCAGAATCTGAATAAAAAGGAAATTATTTGAAATCATGAAAATAAAATATCTACACTATGTTGGTCTTGTCCTGCTGTTATTTGCGGCCGCATGCAGACCGGCAGCCCCGACCGTCACGCAAGCCGCTCCAACTGTAACGACTTCAGAGGCAACGCCGGCTGCGGTCGATCCAACTGCCGTCCCATCGATAGAACCCACGCTGGAGGTTACAGAGGAACCGGAACCCACAGCTCCTCCCACGCCTGCATGGGCCGACCCCGTCGAACCGTACGAAGGCGTGATCCAGGTCCCCGCCTCGGAGGGACAGGTCCGCACAGGTGTGCTTCTCGACACGCTCGAATATCCGGAAGGCGATTACGAAGCCGACCTCATTTCACATGGAAAACTCGATGCACCGGTTACCGGGTACGCTGAGACCGAGAACGAACTCCTGATCGCAGCTGGTCCGGTTGAACCGATCCCGCTCAACACGAAGAAAACCTTCTGGATATCGAACACGGACCTGGACACGATCGCTGAAGTAGAATTCCAGCTCTTAGGGATCTCCGATCATGCTTATTTCTGGTTCGACACCGACCGGAACCCTGACCCAGGTCAGGTGCAGGCTGCCAAGGACGGTTTCGAAGCTATCGTTGCCGATATCCAGTCCGTCTTCGGCGCGGAACATCCCCTGGGTATCGACGGTGATTCGCGCATATTCATCCTCCATCCTGCTGCCACGAAGGTCTGCAATGTCACCGAAGATACGGCTCACCAATGCGGCCTTCTCGGTTATTTCTGGGGAATCAACCAGTTCCCTACGGATATCTTCTGGTTCTCAAACGTGCACGAAGGATTGATCATGAACTTCGATGGGATGGTGCTCGGTGGCGAAAACTATCTCGATACGCTGGCCCATGAATATCGCCATCTTGTGGAATACTGGTACCGCGATTTCACCGAGACATGGGAAGCCGAAGGCCAGGCCGTGATGGCGGAAGACCTGCTCGGATTCCGCGGATCTAACCTTGGTTTCGCAAATACGTATTTGTCCGACCCGGATGTGCAGTTGAATTCCTGGACACAGGGGAGCACCTCCCGCACGATCTTCCATTACGGTTACGGTTATGTTTTCAGCCGTTATATCTACGACCGCTTCGGGGCGGAATTTTTCGCGCTCTGGGCAAAATATGAAAAAGGTGGTTTCCCCGGACTGACCGCCCTGCTTGCCGAACAGGGCCAGGACGTCGATGCCACACAGGTCTGGCTGGACTTCCTTGCCTCCCTGGTGCTGTTCAATAAAGCCGGCGCTGAGCAGCCTTATACTTTTGCTCCGGATTTTGCGGCCGCGGTTGATCCGGTCAAGACGACCAATATCCCCGCACCGCCCCGTTCCGTTGAAGGCGAGGTGCGCCAATACGGCGCTGATATCTACCGCCTCCTCTCCGACCAGGATTTCTCCATCACGTTCACAGGCAGCACCTTGAACAGCCTGCTTGGCCGGATGCCCCCCTCCGGTGAACATTTCTGGTATGCCGGGCGAGCGCTCAGCGGTCTACGCACCCTCACCCTGGAAGCCGATCTCACTGGCGTCGATACGGCCACCCTGCAGTATGAAACCTATTTCAAGTTGTCACGAGCGTTTGGTTTTGCCTACGTGGTTGTTTCAACAGATGGAGGTGTGACCTGGCAGCAGCTGGTGACGGAAAACATGAAGGGGGAGAAAGAGTCTGATGATCCGTACGACTTCGCATTGACGGACCGTTTTTACACCAGTAATTCCCCGGGCGGCGGTTGGGTGCAGGAAACGATCGACCTGACCCCCTACGCCGGTCAGACGATCTTGATCCGCTGGGAAACAGACTCCGGCGACCGCGATCCCGGTTTCGCGATCGATAACGTCGCTATTCCAGAGATCGGATTCTACGACGATGCGGAGAGTGAAGTTGAAAACTGGGTGTCTGAAGGCTGGATCCGCGCCACGGCGTACATCCCACAAAACTACTATCTGACCCTCGTCACCTTTGTTGACGGCGCACCTGTCCTAACGAGCATCGAACTGGATGAACTCAATACCGCGACGTTCGACGTAGCCAGTCTTTCCGGCGGTGAAGCTTTCTTAATCGTCGCTGCCACCGCGCCACAGTCCCAGCAGCCGACGGCCTACCGTATCGAAACGAGCGGGAAATAATCGCGGACATGCAGCGAACACCCAAAAACTGAGCCCCACGCAGAAGCATGGGGCTCAGTTTTTGGGTGTTCAGGAAATTGGATTGTTTCTTTCGCCAACCTTCGGTTGGCTCAATCGCAATGGCACTCGTTTATTGCCCCTGAGTCAGGAAAGCAGCCAGCGCATCGATTTCATCTTTAGCCAGCTCGAGGTTCGGCATCTCCGTCTTCGGCTTCAGGGCCGCCGGGTCTTTCAGCCACACCTGGATGTATTCAGCTGGCAGTTTCGTGTCCGTGAGGTTCGGGCCGACATCGGACATGATCCCATCGTAATTCAAACGCCCTATGGCATGCTGGTGGCAAACCACGCAGCCCTTTGCCTGGAACAGGATACGGCCATAATCCTCCGTTGAAAGCCCGGCAGCACTGGCTCCGGTAACACCGGCAGGGGAGGCCGGTGCAGGCAGGGCGAATATGGCCAGCGCGACCAGTCCAAGCCCGGCAATTGCGATGCCTGCAGGCCAGCGACTGCGTTTCTCCCAAAATGCCGCTGCGGCGATCAGCATCGTCAGTGCACCGGCGAACCCGGCCAGCAAGCGGGTGTTGATCGCAGGCGCAGGCGCAGAGTGAGCAACGGTCCCACCACGCACAGTCAACCGGGGCATCGGGTGCGCCCAGACCGGGGCACCGTCTAGGAGGAAGCCCCAGTCCCATGATCCTTCCAGGGGAAAATTCAAATCGACGAAATAATCACCCTCGCGCTTGGTAGGCTGACCGGGGAAATCCAGTCTCTCCCCACTTTCCGCATGTATCGCACGAACATTCAAGGAATAACCCGGCATCAGGGCATGCCCGTGCCCGCGTACCGAAAAAGAGATGCGCGTGGGCACGCCTACTTCGATTTCGCCCGGCCATTTGTGCAGTGTGACCACGGCCCAGCCGCCGGCCGAAGCCTGACGAACCGAAATTAAGATCGCAAGAAATCCGCCCAGGAGCGCAGCTGCAATCCAGAAAGAAAATGGGCGATTTCTTGTTAGGTTTCTTAAGGTTTTCATTTCGTCCCTCCAATGGATTCTGCGAGGCGGATGGCCTCGTCGAGCGAGAACTTGCCTTCAAGTCGATACGTAAGCTCACCTTCTGTCCAGATCAATACGTTCCCTGCTTCAAACAGCAGCACTTCCATGTCACCACCACCGGCAGCTCTCAGGAAAAACTGGTGCGGCTCTTCCAGCCAGACTGCGCGAGCGTTACCGACGCGCACTTCAGTCACCGTCCCAGGCGGCGACTTCCAGGCGAATGCGCCTGGGCCGAGTATGGTCAGGTTCGCCTGCACCGAGTCTTCGTCCAGCCAGACGAGAAAAACGAGTAACCCCGCATTGCGCTGGTAAAACACAGCGTCCGGCTCTCCGAAAGCGGCCGGATAGCTGACGTCAAAATTCACCAGTTTTGCGGCATCTTCCAGGGTTGTGCGGCCAAAGATCTCGTCCAGTGCCGGGATTGATGCAGGGGTAGGTTCGGCGCGAGGCAAATTTACTTCGCTCCCAAAGATCCGGATCGCCCCAACCTGTATAAACGACCACACGGCTGCGCGCACGGGCGGAACAGCTGCCAGGACGATGAGCAGCAGCACGGTAATTCCTGCCAGGCTCATGCGCAGTCGCGCCCGGCGAACAGTAATCGGGCCGGGAATCGGACGGAGCTGCGGTGTAGGCGGGTACGGCAGGTTTAGAGCAGCCGTTTTCAGCCTGTTTTCGAGATCCTGTAATGCGTTCGTCTCCATTTTTATCCTTCCGCTGCCAGTTCCGGGAAATCTGCCCGGATGACTTCTCGCAGCCGGACGAGTGCCCGTGAGAGACGGGACTTGACCGTTCCGGGCGCCAGGTCCAGGGCTTCAGCCGTTTCATTCACACTCATATCCAGGAAAAAGCGCATATAGATGACGGCCTGGTCGTCGCGGCGCAGCCTGCGGATGGCTTCCCAAAGCGTTTGCGCTTCGATCTGGCTGCCGGTCAAATCTTCAACAGGTTGTGGAGCGATTTCTGTGCGGCGGCCCCACCATATTTGCACGGCTGTCGTATAGCGACCGATTGAACGCCGCCTGTTCCGTGCGAGGTTTGCCGTGATTCCGAACAGCCAGGGGCGGAAGCTGCGTGTTTCGTCAAAACGATCGATGGCGCGGTAGGCACGCACGAACGATTCCTGTGCAGCGTCTTCGGCGTCATCAGGGTCATGCAGGAGCAGGTAAGCGAACCTGAACACAGGCTCGTGATGCGCCTGCATCAGCGCCTGCCAGGCGGTCGAGTCGCCTTCCCGGGCGGAGCGGATCAGTTCGGTTTCTGTCAAAACAATTCCGGAATTGTCTTCATTGGGAACCCCAACAGGTTGAGTCTTTCCCTTTTGATATATATACACCGGTCGTGAGGAATCGGTTCCATCTGCCAGGTTCCAGGTACCTGGTACCTGGGTTGCTGGAGCCCCCTCGCCG
This sequence comes from Anaerolineales bacterium, assembly GCA_041564295.1. Classification (GTDB taxonomy): domain Bacteria; phylum Chloroflexota; class Anaerolineae; order Anaerolineales; family JABWBV01; genus DATDOR01. The sequence continues at coordinate 16,056 of JBFGQG010000017.1, forward strand.
CTGGTGTTCTTGATATACTTCGTTCGAAACGGGAGCTTTCATTTTAATTTATCAACCCTCACTTCAGATCCCTCAAATTCTGTCCAAGGATGCAACAGTTCGCAGCAGAACCGATCCGGCCCCAGGAGAAGAAATGCGACTCGTACCGATCACAGCCGAAGACGAAGACCTAACAGTGCGCGTGGAATGCGACCCGGAGTTGATGCTTCATATTGGAGGTCCGCGCAAGGAGGCAGACGTTCGCGCTTCCCACAGGCGCCGCCTCGAGCTGGTGGAAATGGGCGTCGCGCGGATGTTCAAGATTGTTGCCGGCGACTCTGAGGATGTACTGGGCATGATCGGTATCTGGAAGATTGACTGGAAAGGTCCGTTTGCCTGCGAAATGGGCTGGTTTGTACTGCCCGAGTATCAGGGCAGGGGAATCGCCAC
>JBFGQG010000018.1:0-16429 GCA_041564295.1 Anaerolineales bacterium
CGCTCGCAAGGTCTACGCTCAGATCCGGCGCCGGTTGAGCGTAGAAACCGAGCGGCACCGCTTGAAACTTTAGTAAGAAAAGGACCAGGAGATAGGTATGTCCAATACACGTGGCAATCTCGTCGCAGCAAGGATATTCGAAGTGGACGAATCGGGCGAAGAAAAGAGCGGTGGTCTATCAGTAGACTGCATGTTCAACCCGTTCGAATATACCGTAACCAAGCAGAACACCTACGAGGATAAATCAAGGAACCGTTCGAGCGTACCGCAAGTCGAGTTCAAAAAGGCTGGCGCGCAGACCCTCAAGCTGAGCCTGATGTTCGACACATATGAAAGCGGCGAAGACGTCACCCTGACCACGAACAAGCTCTGGAAGTTCATGGATCCGAAAACCCGGGAAAGCGGCAACTCGAACCGCAAGGTTCCACCGCCGGACGTGGCATTTGAATGGGGCGTCTTCCGCTTCGTGGCCGTCATCACGCAGATGACGCAGAAATTCACCCTCTTCCAACCGGACGGCACGCCGGTGCGCGCCAAGGTCGACGCCACCTTCACGCAGCACCGCGATGTGGAGGACTATCCGAACCAGAACCCGACTTCCGGCGGCGGTGAAATCGAAAAAGTGCGGCGCGTGATCGCAGGCGAACGCCTCGACACGATTGCACATGAAGCCTACGGAGATGCGACAAAATGGCGGCTGATTGCTGAGCGCAACGGCCTGCGCGATCCCCTGGCTTTGAAACCGGGCCAGGTCCTGACGATCCCGGTGAAATCCTGACAAGGAAGTCTGAAACATGCCCGAGCAGAACGAACTCGCCAGCCAATTATCCATCACTGTCGACGGACAGGAAGTCCAGCGCGACGTGATGAGCCAGTTAGTGAGTGTGGTCGTAGACCAGCATAGCTACCTGCCCCACATGTTCACGATAACGTTCTTCGATTCCGATATGGCTCTCCTCGACAGCGGTCCGTTTAATTTGACAAAGACCGTCGCCGTTTCCGCCGAAGGACCGGACGGGGAAGAAATCAGGCTGATCGAAGGCGAAATTACCGCCCTGGCACCGAATTTCGGTGAAGGCATGATCGCACAGCTCGTCGTAGAAGGGTACGACAAGTCACACCGCCTGTACCGGGAGACCAAAACGGCGGCTTACCTGAATAAAAAAGACAGCGACCTCGCACAGGAAATCGCACGCAACGCCGGGCTGCAAAGCGAAATCGAGACGACGTCTACCGTCTACGACCACATCTTTCAGCACAACCAGACCGACCTGGAATTTCTCCGCCAGCGCGCCTGGCGCATCGGCTACGAATGCTTCGTAAAGGACGGCAAGCTGTTTTTCCGCAAACCCCCTGAGAGCTCCACGGCCGTTACACTCACCTGGGGCGTGGAACTGCTGGCCTTCTTGCCCAGGATGACGCTCGCGGAACAGGTGGACGAAGTCATCGTGCGAGGTTGGGACGTACAACGCAAGGATTCGATCGTCGGCCGGGCCAGCAGCGGTGCACTGTACCCGCAAATCGAAGAGTCTCAAAACGGCGCCCAGTGGGCCGGCAGTTTCGGGAACGGCAAGAAGATCATCGTCGACCAGCCGGTCGTCAGCCAGGCCGAAGCGGATACGATTGCCAGCGCCCGTTTGAACGAGCTGAGCGGCACTTTTATTGAGGCGGATGGAGAAGCATTTCGCAGTCCGGGCATCTGCGCAGGCCAGCATGTCGACCTGCAGGGGCTCGGCAGCCGCCTGAGCGGCAAATACCTGGTCACCAACGCTCAACATATTTACACACCAGAAGGGTTAAACACGAGTTTTTCAGTTCGCGGCAGCAGGACGGGCATGCTCAGCGAGCAAATGGGCGCCGAAGCGGCTCCGGAACGGTTTCCGGGAGTCGTGACCGCTATCGTCACCAACACCGACGACCCGCAAAACTGGGGCCGCGTCAAGGTGAAGTTTCCCTGGATGTCTGACGATGCTGAGAGCGACTGGGCACGGTTGGCCGGGCCCGGGGCCGGACCGGAAGCCGGCCTCGTCTGCATCCCGGAGGTCGGGGACGAGGTGTTGGTAGCCTTCGTCCACGGCGATTTCAGCCAGCCGATCGTACTCGGTGGCCTGTGGAACGGACAGGCCGATTTGCCGCCGCAGACCGCCGGAGCGGCTTCCGGCGAAAAACCGCTCGTCCGTACCTGGCGCTCGCGCACCGGGCACAGGATCGTCATGTACGACGACAGCAAGAACCTGGTCGAGATCGAGACCGCCGGCGGTCACAATCTCACACTGGATGATGCAGGCAAAAAGATCAGCCTGACAACGAGTGGCGGCCTGACGGTCACTTTGGACGACAACGGCAGCAAGGTCACGATTGAGAGCGGCAACGAAATTGAACTCAAGTCAAGCGGCAATATGAAGATCGACGCAGGCGGAAACCTGGACCTGAAGGCATCCGGGCAGGTCAACGTTCAGGGCGCGATGGTTAATTTGAATTAATTCGATGAATATCGAAACAGTTTATTAAACGGCCTTCTATTTATCGTCATGGCGAACGCCCCGAACTCATCTCAGTTCAGCGTTCAGCCGGCGCTCGCGATGACATCTCTCTTTGAGGAATACCATGGCACAACCTGCAGCAAAACAAGGCGACCAGGTCACAGCAGTCGATATGCATATCGTAATGGTGCCGTCACCCGGGGGCCCTGTGCCCACACCGCTGCCGCATCCGTTCAGCGGCATCATCGACGGCAGCCTGAGCACCGACGTCATGATCATGGGTATGCCGGCTGCAACCGTCGGCAGCACCGCGACGAACACGCCGCCCCATATCCCAACCCCTCCGGGCACGACGTTTCAGATCCCGCCCACCAATCGCGGCACAATCACGATGGGCAGCTCGACAGTCTTTATCAACGGCAAACCGGCAGCCCGGAACGGCGATATGGCCCAGACTTGTGCTGATCCCGTACCCAACCCCGCCGCCCAGGTCATTGCGGTCGGCACCGTCATGATCGGATAAACGAGGAACCCATGTCAGAAAACATTGTCGGCCACGGATGGGCCTTTCCCCCAAAAATCGACGCACAGGGCGGGCTGGCGCTCACAAATATGCGCAGCGAGATCCAGCAGGCTATTCAAATTATCCTTTCCACTTCGCCGGGCCAGAGAGTGATGCGCCCCACGTTCGGTTGCCGGATGCACGAGCTGGTTTTCTCTCCGAACAACAGCCATACGGCCGCCCAGGCCAGGCGTTATGTTGAAGAAGCCCTTGGCATGTGGGAACCGCGCATCCAGGTGCGTGAAGTCGATGTGCGCCCGGACCCGGAAAACCACAGCCGTTTGTTGATCGAAGTGGACTACGAAATTAAATCGACCCACGACCGACGGAGCCTCGTCCACCCGTTTTACCTCATTCCGGGCGAGTAAATCCAAAAAGACACTTTTGTCACAAATCTTGAGGAGTCACTGATGTCTCTCCCAGTCCCAAAATTAGATGACCGCAGCTTCCAGGACCTCGTAGATGAAGCCAAGAAACGCATCCCCCATTACTGCAAGGAATGGACGGACCACAATGTCAGTGATCCTGGCGTCACGCTGATAGAACTGTTCGCATTCATCACGGATGTGCTGCTCTACCGCGTCAACCAGGTCCCGGACCTGCACTACATCAGGATGATGGAAATGCTGGGTGTCAAACTGGCGGAACCGGAACCCGCTCACGTCCCGGTGACTTTCTGGCTTTCCAAGCCGCAGGACGTATCCGTAACAATCCCGAGTGCGACTGAAGTTGCGTCAACACAAACAGAAACCGAGCCGTCGATCATTTTTACGACAGAAGAAGCGTTCACTGTCCATCCCCCGCAGCTTTCTTCGATTATTCACCGCACGGCAACCGGCAGCGAGGAGGGTAAGAAGCGCTACGGATCACAAAACATCCGGCGGCTTGAGGCAGGTTTCGAGGGCTTTGATATCTTCACTGCGGTCCCTCAGGTAGACGATGCACTTTATTTCGGATTCGACAATGACCTGAGCAGCCACGTTCTCGGTTTCGACTTCGACTGCGATCCGGCAGGCGGCGCCGGCATCGACCCGACCCTGCCTCCGCTGGTCTGGGAAGCGTCGACGGGAAGTGCAGAAGAGCGTTGGACCACGTGCAAGGTGGAAGCGGATACGACCCGAGGTTTGAACAGCCCGGGCCGCATCACAATCCACTTACCTGCAATCGGGAAATCCAAAATAGGTAAAGAAGAGGCCTTTTGGGTGCGGGTCCGAGTGAAAGCGATCAGCGATTCTGAAAAAGAGAACGGCATGCGTCCGTACCGGGTTTCTCCGAAGATCCGCCGGGCCAAAGCAGCCTCCTGGGGCGGCAGCATCCCGTCGAGGCATGCACAGCTCGTTCTGGGCGAATTCCTGGGACGCAGCGACGGTTCACCCGGGCAGCGTTTCAGGCTGCAGCGGGCGCCTGTGCTGCGAAGAGGTTCAGGTGAAAACCTCACTGTGCAGGTGGAAGGCGAAACGGTGCAGCGATGGACAGAAGTGCACGACTTTGCGGATTCTGGAGCAGACGACAGGCACTACACGGTTGACGGCGTGACGGGGGAACTGCGTTTCGGCCCGGCCGTGCGCCAACCGGACGGGACGATCAAGCTTTACGGTGCAATTCCACCGCGCAACGCCAACCTGATATTCGAACGCTACCGCACAGGCGGCGGGCAGGAAGGCAACGTAGAGGCCGGCATCATCAACACCCTGAAAACGGCAATCCCATTCATCTCGCGAGTGAGCAACATCACACCCGCCTGGGGCGGATTGGATGCCGAAACCCTCGATGCCGCCATGGCGCGGGTTCCGGGCCTGCTGCGTTCTCGCGATCGAGCCGTCACCGAATCTGATTTCGAATTCCTCACAAGACAGGCTCTGCCAGCCACCGTCGGGCGCGTGAAATGCCTCCAGCCGAGGCCTTCTGAGGCAGGGCGGGTGGTGCCCGGGCAGGTCTTCGTACTCGTGGTCCCCCGGGTACCGCACCCGGAAAGCCACATCGGGCCTGCCCAGCTTGAACCCGATCCGGCTGACATGGCCCTGCTCAGCGCCTACCTGGACGAGCGGCGTATGCTGACCACGCGGCTGGATATCCGCGCCCCGGCATATTCCTGGGTCGCGGCAAAAGTGCAGCTGCGGGCAGCACCCGGCGCTGACCAGGCAAAAGTCGAACGCAGCGTATTGGCCCGGTTGTACAGGTATCTGAACCCCCTCACCGGCGGCCCGGATGGGAAAGGCTGGCCGTTTGGGCGCGATCTTTTCGTTTCCGATGTATACCAGTGCCTCCAGGGCACCCCGGATGTCCAGTTCATCCGCGGCCTGGAGATTTTTCTCGCACAGGACGGCGGCGAGGCAACCGGAAATGCGGTTGAAAGTGTTGAACTGCCCGCACACGGTGTGATTGCCTCCGGCATCCACGAAGTCCAATTCATTTGATTGCAGGAATCGACTATGGCGGATACTCAGTTTACATTCAAAATTACCGGCCCCGAAGGGTTTAAGCTCGATTTCAAGGTCCCTATCGGAATCACCAAAATCGGACGTCAGCCGGGCAACGATATTGTCCTGTCCCATGCGCAGGTGTCCAGGGGCCACGCCCGCGTAGAAACGACGGGGGCCGAATGTGACCTGACTGACCTGGGCAGTTCGAACGGCACTCAAGTTAACGGAGAAAAATTGGCCGCAAACGCCGTCGTGCAGTTAAAGGACGGCGACTCGGTCAAGATCGGCCCGTTCATCATCGCGGTAACTGCAGTTGTGCAGCAAGTCCACCAGACGCGGGAGATGGCACGCCCGGTGATCGACCCGAGCATCGTTTCGGAAGTGGAACCACCACCTGAAGAAACACCGCCTCAGGAGGAGGTGCAAGTAAAAGAGGTCAAGGAAAAAGCAGCAACGCAGAAGAAAGCTCCGGCGAAAAGGCCGGCTGCGAGAAAAAGCGCCGAAGAAAAACCGGCAGCTGCCGTTCCCCCTCCTCCGCCAACCCCGCCGCCTACTGCACCGGCGTATACGAACGGGCACATCCCGGGTCCGCCCGGGCTGACGCGCCACAGCCGGAAACTTTTATCTTACCTGCCCGGTATTTATCATACGGACTTCATGTCGCGCTTTCTCGGTATTTTTGAAGCCACATCACTCCCGATCGAATGGACGATCGATAATTTCGACCTGTTCCTGAGCGCAGGGACGGCTCCTGACGATTTCCTACCCTGGTTGGCGAGCTGGTTCGACATCACGTTTGATTCGACCTGGACAGAGGAACAGCGCAGAACGCTATTGAATGAAGCACATGAGATCTACGCACGCCGCGGAACGGTCTGGGCACTGCGCCGCGTGCTGGAAATCTACACCGGCGTTTCACCGGAAATCGACGACCAGGACAGGAAATTGGACCCGTTCACGTTCTCAGTTTCCATTCCCTTACGCAAGCAAGACCTCGAACAGGGATTGGTTGAAGCGCTCATCGAAGCGCATAAACCTGCGCACACGAATTACACACTTACTTTCAAACGCTGACCCCTGCCGGGTCGTATAATAACGAGATGAAAATCCCTCGAACGAGCATGGGCTCCCTGCGAATCAGGCCTCCGGCAGAAAAACCCTGGCGATATCAGATCCTGAAGAAAGACATAAAAATAGGGCGAAATCAGGAGAGCGATCTCTTCATCGATCACCAGACGATTTCGCGCAACCATGCCCGGTTGTTTTTTGAGGATGGCAGGTGGTGGATTGAAGATCTCAACTCGCGCAACGGCATCCACGTCAACAACAGCAGGATACCCCAGTTAACGCCGGTTGAAATCCACAGCGGTGTTTCTCTACGCTTCGGCGATGTAAAGGTCACCTATCGCCGGTCTTTGCCGCCGATCCTGTTCTGGGGTCTGCTTGGCGCGGTGGCGTGCATGGCCACCATGGTTTTAATATTTATCGCGATCGCAGTCATAAACTCCCTGCGCGGACAAGAAAAAACCATACTCGGTATCTGCGACCAGCCCGCGATGGTTGTGCTTGCAAAAGGCGGCGTCCAGACTGCCGGTTCGCCGGTCATTCAGGCAACGCCTGGCACACTTCCTTCAGCGACGCAGGCTGTCATTTTTGAGACACCGCTGCCCGGGATAACCCAGGTTCCCCCGACTGGGGCGACTCCGGTGCAGGCTGCAACTGCACCCTCCGGCCGGCCGATCGTTTCCCTCGCTTTCATGGAAATGCCCTTTCCTTATAACGGCGGAAATGAGGATTTCGGTGGTACGCTCGAGCAATTCAAGGCGGCCAACCAGCGCTCTAGCATGGGCGGGAGGATCAACAGCTTCTTCGACCATTATTTTCCGCTGTACCCGGCTTCGAATGACCCGAGCATCCCCGGTGGACAGGAGCCTGCAGAAGAGCCGATCGGCAAGAACATCCTGATCTATACCGGCGAACTCAGCGCGTATGACAACTACAGCGGCCACCCCGCCCTCGATTATTCGACCTTCGTTCACCGCCAGCCGACCACGCCAGTATTCGCCGTTGCTGATGGAGTGATCACCTCGGCAGGCGAACACACCTCGTCCGGGGCGCTCTTTGTACGGATCAAGCACACCGTCCCGGATTTCGGCGATTTTCAAACCACGTACTGGCACCTGCACCCGGACGAATTTTTCGAAGCGATGCTGCCCAGGGTCGGTGAGGCGATCACCGCCGGGACGCGGGTAGGGACGATGGGCAATACCGGCTGGAGCACAGGCCACCACCTGCATTTCGAAGTCCGCTACGACCGCAACAGGGACGGTTTTTTCTCGAACGGCGAAGCGGTCGATCCATACGGATTTATCCCTTCGACGGATTATCCTGTTGATCCCTGGTTCGAACGCGCCGGCCTGTCCAGCTTCTATCTCTGGGTCCATGCGCTGGGGGTGACAGCCCAGGTCGGCGCAGACGGTTCGGGGCAGGTCAATACCGGTGGGACCGGTGGCGCCGGGCTCGATGATGGAGAAGAACATGCATCCCTGTGTGCACCACCGGGATCGCTGCCGCCTGGCGGGACCGTCCAGATCTCCTGGTCGCCCGACCCACCGCCTTCGCCGGAATTCGCCGGGACGGGCCACGCCTGCACGCTCTCCGTGCTCGACGCGAATGGAAATCCCGTCTCGGAATTCGCACCGCCGGTAGAAATCACTATCCCGTTTTCTGAGGATGACCTTGCAGGAATTGATCCGGCGACACTGGCGATCTATTGGAAACGCAGCGGAACGACCGCCTGGCAGCCGCTTCCTACCACGGTTGACCTGGAAACAGGTCGTGCGAGCGCATATACAGACCGGCCTGGACACTGTGCCCTGATGGGCAGTCCGACTCAGGACAGGTTGCCGCCGTCGACCATTATCGAGGCAACGGGGGTGAAATCGCCCTCCGGGCAGTTCTTTGACCGGGTTACTGTGACATTGAAAAGTACGGATGATACGGCGGTGGAGAAAATCGAATACAGCCTCGACGGTGGATCGACCTGGCTGTTGTACAAAGGGCCGTTTGAACTGCTGCCGAAAGAAGTGCCGCCTACACCACCCGTAATGGACGAGGAATTCTTCGGCGGTCTACCGGGCATGTATCTCATCCTCGCTTCAGCAACAGACTCGGCCGGGAATGTGGAAGATCCGCCGGCTTTCCTGCAGATCGGAATCGACCCTTCGAAAAATCCGGAAGGTCCGCAGAGGCCGGAGCCAGGCTCCTCGGTGACTTCAACGCCCTCAGCAACTCCATCTCCGACGGTCACGCCTACTTTCACGGACGCCGTTTGTGCGCCGGTGCTGACACTGATCCAGAACGCCTTTTGCCGCAGTGGTCCGGGGACGGTATATGACGTCATCACCGGCTATTCGACGGGGACGGTGCTGTCGATCAATGGTCAGAACATGAGCGACACTGTGAAGTGGTGGCGGGTCACGATCCCGAATACAACCTCGAGCTGTTGGATCTCGGATTCGCTGGTGGATCGCCCGGCGGATGCCGTTTGTGTGCAGAAATTGGCCGATCCGCCCACACCGACGCCTACCCCTACCGAAACGCCGACTTTTACGCCAACACCCAGCCCCACAGCGACCAGCAAGCCGCCACCGACGGTCACGCCATCACCGACGCTGCCGATTATCGGGTTTCGTTAAAAAAAATATGGGAAAGGACGGCGGTTATGTGCAAGGTCCGGCAGGCATGGACGGGTAACCCGACAGCAAACGAGCGAATGTACGGATGTTGTCCCGGGTCAGGCCAGGATAAGGCTCGAGGAGATAGAAAAAACAGCCTGCAGGAATGGCTATCGTGACTCGTCAAAAAAATATGGCTAAAGCGACGTAAAAATATATTGTTGAACTTAAACCGCTGAAATACGATAATATACTAAAATACATTCATAAACCGCTCTCATACCTGACAATGAAAAACCTGCGCCTACGAATCACAATAGCGATCCTGACGCTCTTCCTGCTGGTTTTGGCCTGCAATACGTCGGTGCTTGTTCCGACTGCGGTTCCGCTTCCTTCCGCAACACCGACATGGACACTGATTCCCCCGGCTACACCGACCCCGCAGGCTACAGAGACACCGGAACCTACTGAGGTTGAACCTGGGGCGACTGCTGTACCCACTGAGGAAGCCTTCGTTTGCCCGGGAGCACCGACGACGAGAGTGGCAGTCGGCGATGCTGCGAGGGTCACGTTCACAAACGGGCTGCCGCTGCGTGTGCGTTCGACGCCGCTCGTCAACAACAGCAATATCGTGGCCCAGATCGCAGAAGGCACCGGTTTTACTATCACAGACGGCCCGCGGTGCGCGCCCATCCCGAATTCTGACAACTCGTTCGTCTTCTGGGAAATCCTGGTCGAGAGCACAGGTCTGACTGGCTGGGTCGCTGAAGGCGACAACACCACGTATTTTGTCGAAAAACTTCCTTAATCAGAACGCGCCCGGATTGGTTTTATTATGAAAGAACTTATCGGCAAGACCCTCAATCGTTATAAGATCACCCAACTCCTCGGGGAAGGCGGCATGGGGGCCGTTTTCAAAGCACAGGACCTGACGCTCCAGCGCGATGTCGCCGTGAAGGTGATGCACCCTCACTTTGCGCGGCAGCCCGATTTCAGGGAACGTTTTCTCCAGGAGGCGCGCACGGCTGCTCGGATGGACCACCCGGGCATCGTCCAGGTGTACGACTTTGGGCAGGACCAGGAAATCCTGTACATCATCATGGAGTTTATACCGGGGGAAAACCTGCAGAAACTGCTGCGAGACATGAAATCCAATGGTCAGTGGATCCGCCTGGATGAGGCGGTTAGCATGCTCCGACAGGTCGCATTAGCTCTCGACTATGCGCACAGACAGGGTGTGCTGCACCGGGACATCAAACCCGCCAATATCATGCTCAAGCCCGATGCCGTGGAAAACCTCCCCTACCGCCCGGTCATCACGGACCTGGGCCTCGCCAGGCTGCTCGACGGCGCCCGGATGACCCAGGAAGGCACTTCCATGGGCACACCGGTCTATATGTCTCCAGAACAGGCGCTGGGCGAAGCCACCGACAACCGCTCAGATGTGTACTCCCTCGGCGTACTGCTTTTCGAACTGATCATCGGTCATCCCCCGTTCCCAATCCGCAACCTGACAGATGCCGTTCGTTACCACACCAAGGAACCACCGCCGATGCCTCGCAGCCTCCGGCCGGAAATACCGGAGAACCTCGAAAAAGCCGTCTTATTTGCATTGCAAAAAGAACCGGAGAAACGTCTTCCGGACGCCGGCGCGCTCGCTGAAGCCCTCGCGCATATCTCTCCTGCTCTCGATGCACTTGCAACTGCAGTCCCAACAGTGATCGAGACTTCAAGGATCAGCCAGGCGGTTTCTTTAATGACCCAGATTGGGCAGGATCCTGCCGGAGGTCGTGGCGCGTCGATCCTTGAAGAATTTTCTTCAGCGGAAGATGCGCGCGGCGATATCATCCAGATTATGGGTGCGGACCGGAAGACGATCGACGTCCCGTTTAAAGGGAAGGAAATGACCATCGGGAGAGCGGAAGAAAATGACATCACGCTGCCGAGCAACAGCGTCTCCCGGCAGCATGCCCGGATCACTTTCGACGGCACACGCTACCAGATTGTCGATCTCAACAGCACGAACGGCACCTTCCTCGGAAACATCCGTCTCTTGCCTGGGGTTGCGGAGAATTGGTCCCCGGAAACGCCGGTCCGGATGGGCGAATTCTTCCTCAAACTTGTTCAGTCCGCGCCCCCTGCTGTGAAAGACCCAAGAAAAGCAAAAACCGGCCTGTACACGCCTCCCGGGACCGTCGCCGGCACATTCGTCGCCAGCCAGGTGCAGGCGAGCGCCGGTGGAGGGAGGATCGGGCTTGTTGTTGAAGATTCGGGATTAACCATCCAGCCTGGCCAGTCCGGCGCGCTGGTTGTCATCCTACTGAACCAGGGCTCGGTGGTCGATCACTTCCGGATTACGGTCGAAGGCGCGCCGGACAATTGGGTCATCCTGCCCCAGGCCGTTCAGTTGATGCCCGGCGGCCAGCAGCACGTCCGCATCCCGATCAACCCGCCGCGTGACCCGCAGAGCAAAGCCGGCCGCTACAACCTCAGGATCCGGGCCAGCAGTCAGGATAACCCGAAAGAATCGGCCTCAGCAACGACGGCCATCACTGTTGCACCGTTTTACAGGTTGAATGCAGAGCTGCACCCGCAGAAGATCCGCACGAGTAAACCGGCACGAATGACCATCAAGAACCTCGGCAACACGCGCGAGGTTTTTAAAGTACGGTTCCGCGATCGTGCGGACGAACTCGTTTTCCATCCGGAGACTGCAGAAGTGCAGGTGCCTCCGGGCGGCAGCGGGGCGGCGGAATTCCGACCCGAACTGGTCACCCGATATTGGTTCGGCAGTTCAAAATCCCATCCATTTTCCGGCGAAATAACGACGGCACAGGGTGAATCGCAGTCCCTCAGCGGAGAAGCCGTCAGCAAACCGATTATCCCGCTCTGGATGCTCCCAGTGGCGATGATGCTTTGCGTTGTCTTGCTCGCTGCCGGCGGGTTCGCCCTCAGCGACTATAACAAACAGTCCGCTCTTGCAACTCAGAACGCAGCAGCCACACTGACTGCAATCGCCGTAATCGCAGAAAATGTCGATACGGACGGAGACGGGTTGACTGACGTCCGTGAAAGACAGCTGGGCACCGTCATCAACAATCCGGACAGTGATGGCGATGGCCTAAACGACAAAGAAGAAGTAGACGGGGTGACCGATCCGATGAACCCGGATACGGACGGCGACGGGTTAAATGATGGGGAAGAAAAGATCTGGAAAACCGATCCGAACGCGCCAGATACGGACGGCGATACCCTTTCAGACGGCCATGAAGTCAAAGTGCTGAACACGAGCCCGATCAACGTGGATACAGACGGTGACGGGTTAAATGACAACGTCGATCCAGATCCCGGCAACCTGCCGACCCTCACGCCTACCCCGACGATCACACCCAGCCCGACATTGACGATCACTCCCTCACCAACTGTCCCTGCCGACGCCGTCAGTTTCAATTGTGACGGTACTTTCCAGCGATTGAACATACTGGATGCTGGGGGCGGGGGGAAAACGATCACTGTCGACAACCTCGTTAATGGGTCATGGACGCCCGTCTGGGCAATCAGCAGCGGCAATCCAATGGACTCGCAGCTGGAGAACGATGCTGGGCTTTACCGTTTCGGCGACTGCAGGAAGCTGTTAATCGTTCCGCTGCGTTTCACAGGTTCCGGTGCAGTTCTTCAATTGGCGATTTATAAGTGGAACGGATCAACGATGGAGCAGGTCCTGAATGACGGGGGGACACATGGCTCATGGTTTACCGTGGAAAACCGGAACGTGTCGATTGAAAGGTCCGTGTATCTCTACGGCGAACCAAACTGCTGCCCGTGCAACCGGGAGCTGGTCGGATATCGCTGGAATGGGAATAACTTCGTCGATGACGGCACTTCCCTGACCCCGACTTATTCCGGCACCCCTCCTGCGGAATGCCAGGCTCCGACACCGCCCATAGTTGCCACGTTCTTCCTTCCGCCGATCATCATCTTGACGCCGGTGTTTTCGCCGTAAAAAAGGCAATTACACGTCAGCAAAGGAATACGAAAAGCAGGGCCTGCGCTGGGTCGCCTCGCAGACCCTGCTATTATTCTGTCGGTTTAGAGGTGCTGACTCGACGAATAGTCGTGCACGATGAGGTTCAGGGTTTTCCGACGAGTTCCACAGCATCGATCTCCGTCCAATTGTTGAGGAGCGTGGTGTCGATGTACACCACGACGCGGCTGACACGCACGGTGAGATCCGGGAAGACGGAGAGGACGGAACCGCAGTCCTTGAGCGCTTTCGGCGCAGATTCGTAGACCGTGTGGGCCGTCCCTGCTTCGTTGACGACGTCAACTTTTATGACATGGCCCGGATTGAAAGTCTCGTAGATTTTGATTTCTTCGGGAACTACGGCAGTACCATAGGTGATTTCGATCCAGTCGACTCTGCCGTAGCCGTCGGTCGCCCATGCGCCTGAAATGTCGCCACAGTCTGGATACACGTCAGGTGCGCCCGTCGCCTGCATGGCAGACCAGCCGGATGTCGTGTATTCGGAGCTGGCAGTCGCCAAGATCCCCCACTGCCGGAGCGTTCCACTTGAAATCTGGGCTGTGGGTTCTACGACTGCCGTGGGCTCAAAATCGGGCGTGATGGTCGGTGGAGGGGTTGCGACGGCCGGCGAGGTGGCATCCGGTGCGCCGCCGCCGCCGAGGTTGCAGGCCAAAGAGATAAGGATGAGAACAAAGACAGGTAAAGCTGTGCGGGTATTATTTCGATACATGTGATCACCTGTGTGATTTTGCCTCGCAGCAAAATAATAAGTAGGACTCGATCCATAACGCCAGCGCCACACCTTGTATCGGTTGAGCGGTAAAAAGAATATTCACAAAGCAGACGCAGGGGGTTACGTTTCGAAAACGCACGGACAATTGCATTATAGAGCATTTGGTGAAATCGAATAGGTCCAATTTTCGGTACTGCGGCCGCGGTTTTGCCTGGTTTCATCGCGCCCCGCTCCCGGTCGGCGTCAAGATGAGCAAAAAATCTGCTCAAGACCTCAAACAGCCGATTGGACAGCTGGCCGTGACCACCCTGAGCGTGGATATGCGATGCTTTTCTGGCTGCGCATGTGCGGCTACAATTTACCGCCAGGTCGAGGTCCGTCAGTATATGGCATCCATCCGGTATCGCTGTGGCAGGACAAGCCGCCGGAGACCTTTTCAATGCTCTTTTGACCTGGCAGTCCTGGAGCTGAACTTACATCAGGTGACCCTTTTTGATGCGCGCTGTCGCATTTTTAAGCGGAAGCTATGGATTAAAAAAAGCAGCCTGGTATGGCTGCTTTTTAATGAGCTGTGGGCCCGACAGGATTCGAACCTGTGACCGAGCGGTTATGAGCCGCCTGCTCTGCCGCTGAGCTACGGGCCCGTGTTAACGGGCGAGGAGCGGAGTGCGAGGTGCGACGAGAGTTAAATTTCACAAACGTCGCACCTCATGAGCGGGAGACGGGATTCGAACCCGCGAATGTCAGCTTGGAAGGCTGATGCCTTACCACTTGGCGACTCCCGCAAATTACCGCCATATCTGGGGGGTTTGCCCCCAGTCCAACGCCACATATGGCGGTATTTAGCGAGCGCTATTTTTCACAAACGCCTCAGGCTGTTGTCTATTTACCGGCGCCTTTCCATAGGCGCACGGTATTTTATCATATATTCTTCGTGCTATTCTAAGCCAAATCGACCAACGCAACCAGGAACCTGGTGGAATGACGTCTCGAAGGGGGCTGGTAGTTCTTATTGGTATTATTCTTTTTCTAAAATGACCGTCTTGGGGATTGGAGTTTGTAGCCCAACGAGCTGTGCGGCCGGATCGTGTTGTAGTATACGCGCCATTGTTCGAGTAATACGTTCGCCTCCTTTTGTGAATAAAAGATTTTGCCATTCAAGTATTCATCTCTCTTTTTCAACAGCCTGATCCGTTTTTACACGAAAATGAGAAGGGGCAACATGAAGTTATAAATTCCGCTAAATCCTGCCCTCTAACAGGCGAATATAATCCTCAAAGGAAATCGGCCCAGCAGAATCGCTCAAACTTACAAGTATCTGTACACCGGTTCCGAACGCGGTTGCCAGATAATCCTCTATTGGCACCCTGGTGCGTTCAACCTCTTTCTCGAATGTCTTCATGAGGTCAGGTTCGATGTCAACCCGTAGAGTCGCGACTTTGCTCAGGTCCATGTCTGATTCTGGAGATTTACCAGCGATTTGAGTGTAAATAGTCTCCGGAGGGATCTTCTGCTGCGATTTGTGTTTGACCATTATGCGCAGACCCCATGAAAGATCCCCCAGAGGCGCAAGGCTGGCCGAATTAATCCGCACACCCAAATTCAACGCCGCCCTGTAAAAGGCATCCGCCGTCAGACCGCTTTTTTCAACATAATTTTCCAATACCGGCATCGCGGCCGCAGGCAGTTTTATAGCGACGATCATCCCCCGACCTCCCATCTGGTTTCTTACGCATCACGCATAATAGCGAAACGACTCCCAGAAATCCGGCCAGGGAAACTTCATCCCCCGGCACACGAATATATCCGGATGGAACAGCGATTCCTCATTCATCACACCGTACCGGTTGCTGTTCTCCCCTGCAAGCGAACAGGTTTCGAAAATCCGCTTTACCTCTTCTTCCGGAAACCCGACCACGATCAGGGTCTCCGGCGGCGGGTCGCCATATCCCCTGGACCAGTATGAGTTCACTCCGCTGATCGCCTCGGGCAGAAGGTGATCCGTTCCATACAGGTTGATCGCCCCGGCTTCGCCAAAATTCCCGACGAGAATCCCGGTCTGTGCCCGTTCTCCATTCGGCAGCGCGTGGTAAATTCCGGCAACCTCTGCGACCAGTTCTTGCCACCCGATCTGCTCGACGAAGTTGTCATGCAGGCCGCTCGCAAAGTCGAACAACCCAGATCCCACCGGCGCTACCGGCAGCATGACCGCAGCAGCAAATGCCCCCCCAACGCCGACCGCACCCCAGGTCAACCCCCAGGTCAGCCTGCGGCGTGCATCGTCCAACCCTCGAGCCCACCGCTCCCAGACAACCGACCCGGCCGCAAGCAGCATCGGATAGGCCGGCGCAAGGTAATAGAACCGCCCGCGCGCCGCCAACATCAGCACGAGCGGGACGAGATACATATATGCAAACACCCGGTAGCGCTTTCCACTCTCGCTGAATCCTAAATAATAGAGTCCCATCAGCCAGATTGGCAGGGTGACCGGGTTCGCACTGACGTAAAGCTGCTGCGATAAATACCC
>JBFGQG010000019.1:0-16411 GCA_041564295.1 Anaerolineales bacterium
GCGTGGGAAAAAATGCGCCCAAAATTGAACTAGGAGCAGCGATGTACGGGTCAACGATTGAAGAAGTCGGCGATGTGCGCAGTGATGATGAGAAGCTTGCATCTTTCGAAGCCAGGATTGCGCGCGGAGAGAAAATAGAGCCGGGAGATTGGATGCCGGAGGAATACCGGAACCAGCTGATCCGGATGATTTCCCAGCACGCACACAGTGAAGTTGTCGGCCAGTTGCCGGAAGGCGCCTGGATTACGCGCGCACCCAATCTGCGGAGAAAACTGGTCCTTCTGGCGAAGGTGCAGGACGAAGCCGGCCATGGGCAGTATCTTTATCATGCAGCTGAGACGCTGGGTGCCACCAGAGAAGAAATGCTGGAGGCTTTGCTGTCTGGTAAGGCCAAGTACGCAAGCGTATTTAATTACCCGACATTGAATTGGGCGGATAATGCAGCCATCGGATACCTGGTGGATGGAGCAGCAATCCTCAACCAGACGATGCTCGCCCGATGCTCTTACGGGCCATACGCAAGGGCTATGGTGCGAATCTGTTCTGAGGAAAGCTTCCATTTTCAGCAGGGGAAGGAGATGGTCATACGGTATTCGCAGGGAACGCCGCTGCAAAGGAAAATGATCCAGGACGCGATCACCAGGTGGTGGTGGCCTGCAATGATGATGTTTGGTCCGCATGATACTGATTCGACCAACAGCGCGATCTTGATCCGCTGGGGCATCAAAACCCGGACAAACGACGAGCTGCGCAACACGTTTGTAAACCAGATCGTGCCAGAACTGCATGACATGGGCCTGACGGTACCAGACCCTGCGATGGTATACGATGATAAGACTGGAATGTTCCTCCATGGGCCGATCGATTGGGATGAATTCTGGCGAGTCATTCGGGGGGACGGACCATGCAACCGCGAGCGCATGGAAGCCCGCAGGAAAGCGCACGAAGACGGAGCCTGGGTCCGTGAAGCGTTGCAGGCTTATGCGGAAAAATTTGAGGCTTAGAATGACAGACACGCAATGGCCAAGATATTACGTGTTTGAACAACCGGAGGCGGACGGAGAAATGATCCACGCCGGCTCTGTCCACGCGCCGGACGGCGAAATGGCGCTGATAACAGCCAGGGACGTTTTCGGCCGGAGACCGCGGCGCACGACAATGTGGGTTGTCCGTGATCGTGATATTTTTTCGCGCACCAGGCAGCAGCTTGAAAAGGAAGCGCTGGAAACTGGAGAGACACCATCCACAACCACGAAACATACCCTCTACCAGGTATTTGTGAAGCGCTCTCAAAAAGGGGTTTGTGTGCGCGTCGGAGAGGTCGGCGCGCCGGATCACGAAACTGCGTTGAGGCTAGCAGTCGAAAAGTACAGGAGCCTGAAAGCCCTGCTCTGGTGGATCATCCGTGATGAAGATATCCGACGTGCCGGTGAGGGAGAACACGCGGCGCTCTTCGATTCGTCTCCCGGTAAATCGTTCCGGCATGAAAATGAATACCCGGTGCGAACGATGATGATGGAGCTTAAGAAGAAGAGGAAAAGCAGGAAGGACTGATTCATCATCAGTTCAACCTGACCAGTGAAATTGTAAATTCCGCAGGATCACCAGCTATCAATTCCAGATTGATTTCAATACCGATAATCAACGAAAGCAGACCTTCCTCCTGGAACGTTTTCTTCGGAGGTATCGACGAAACCATCTGGATGACTTCTCCGCTGGAAGTCTTTACGCCAGGCCCATGAAGTTCGATCGCGTTACGTCCATCTTGCTGCAGGGCTGCATAATCGCCTGCAATTTCCGCAAACACCCTTAAGCATAGTGCTACCGGTTTGTCCGTTAGGAGGTAGTAATGCATTTCCAGGCGACCGAATCTGACCTGGCACTGTTTTTCGAGAACCAGGCTTTCGTTTAGCGCGGCATGGTACCTGTCGCCGGTCCAGGTCATAGGCGTTCGCTTCCCAAAAACCGTTTCCTTGCCTGCCACTATTTCATCATAAAATGCGCCTTGCTGTGCCGGGCGCGACTGCCGTACTGTGCCTTCCAGCCGCATTTGACGAACCGCAAGTGAAACACTGCTGGTTTTCTTTTCCCAGATCCAGTCTGGCAGAAAACGCTGCATTCGAGTTGGTGGTTCTTCTGAAATCATAAATTCTGCGAAATGTTCGCCGGAGGGAAGCCATTTTTGCGAATAAAGAATTGGTTCAGGGGGCACTGCAAGGCCTTCAAAATTTCCTGCTACCACGCTGCTGTAATTCCCTATCATTAATTTCCCGGAGTCGACGTCTGCCCAAAAGAGTACACGGCCTCCGATAGGACAGACGATAGCCGACTCAAATTCTCCTCTGAGCAGCCTGAAAGTTTCGCTTTCAACGAAAATCGATTCGTCAACTGGATATTTGCGCTGGTCAGCCAGTATCAGGATCGGAATTGCTGCAGCTGCCCCGCGCCAGCTTCGAGAGGTCTCACCACCTATTCCGATGCAACCGAATTCATATTGGTGTGTCAGGTACGTCTGACGGGCTAACTTCAAAAGCAGCTTTGCCCCGGTGTTCTCGCCTTCAAACGCATCCAGTTCCTGCCGGATACGGTCGTAATATTTCCGAAAAAACACCAATTTGTCAGAGTTTTCGACAAAATCAAACCAGTTCTTGAAACCCCCCTCATGATATGGACGGTCCGGCAGATTTAACGAAGCATCCATCCATGCCGCCGACCCGTCTGGGACGAATGGAATTTCCTGGGATGGTTGTGGCAAGTCGCCAAACATTACCGGTTCGATATCAGTGTGTCGGTGAATCTCCGAAAGCGTCGCTTTTAGCCTCTCCCAGGTCAGATCAGGAATGATCCCTTGCTCGTAACCCCATAATCCCATTGCTTCAGCATCCTCGGCATACGCCAGGTAGCGGTTTACCCCGGGATTTTCGCGATTAAATTCTTCCAGGTACTGGATCAGTGGGACTGAATCGCCGAACCATGCAGAAAAGTTAAACCAATGCTTGAAAACTTCATCATCCCGGACAATCTTCAGCCTGTATCCCTCAAACGCAGTACTGACGAGGGCTCCTGACGCGGCCCCAGCAGCATTCAAAATGTGGTCTTCAAGGGTGATGACTTTGTAACCTTCAGAAGCGATCACCGGGAGGAGCGACTGCCTCCAACACCGTTCAGAAATCCAAAACGCTTCCGGCTGGACGCCGAAGGTGTCCTTTAAAATGGCCCGGTGGAGGCGGATTTGCTCCCGATTATCCCGGTCGTCTGTAGCGTAGGGTACGTTTTGAGCGTGAGTCGATCCGACGATCTCGAATTTTCCATGTTCTACGCCAAGTTGAATGAGTCGAATTGGCTCCGGATCCAGCCACTTAAGTGCCTGGATGAGCGTACCTGAGATGTGAATATTTACATTGATTTCTGATTCCAGAAGCGTTTCTAACAGGCCTATGTAGCATACTTTGCTGGCAAGGTATGCGTATTCATTCAAGTGCTGGTTGAAATGAAAGAGGAGAGGTGTTTTCAGCGGCATGATTCGTGTCGGTTTTGAAAAGAGGGGATTTGGATTTAATTGTAAAATACCCGCGGGATTATACCGTGATGATACTTTCTGACGTGCTGGTCACTGCAAAAACGATGATTCAATCTGCAAGATCCTCAAGAAGAGTCGCAAACTTTTTGCTTGCTTTTTCGTTTATCCTCACGGCGCTTTTCACAGGCATCCACCAGGTCATATTGCCCAGCCAGACCAGGTTAGTGATCGCTATTGTATTGTTGTCAGCGGTTTTCGGACTGCGATATCTGGTTGAAATTATTCCCACCAGGCTCATATATTGGGGACTCCTTGCCCTCATCTGGGCGTCAACGATCGGGATCACATTTTCAGCAGGCGGGACCGAATCAATCGTCGTAGTCACGGTATTGTTGGTAGTGGTATTTGGTTGGCTGTTTATTGGGAACAGCGCTGCAATCGTTTTCAGTGCGGTAACTTTAATCGCAGCATTTCTTTTTAAGGCACAGCCAGCAGAAAACCTTGAATTCTTGACGCATTCTGCGTATTCGGCGATTACCTGGATCTATATCGCTTCCGGTGCGCTCTTCGCCATAATCGGCGCTGCCATGATCACGGTGTCTGAACTTCTGGAAGACTCCCCAATCAATCCGCAGAAGAGAACCTCCACCAGGTCAGACCAATCCTTCCGTGCAGAAAGCCATATCCCAGCACACCCGGAACAGGGCCCCCCTAATGAGAGCAGGCAATTGGACGTCCTCCTTTCCCTGCTTGATGCCGGAGTGTTCTTGTTAGACCCGGATAACCGTGTATGCCGAGTGAACGCTGCTGCAGCCAATATGATCGGCTACCCGATCGAAGATTTGATCGGAATGGAATTCTCAGACCTGGTCACCTTCGAAACAAAGTCCGGGCCCTCAAATGATATCAGCAAGATGTTCGACGAGACCGGATCGAACGTTTTCAGCCGGCAGCTCATTCGAAAGGACCAGACTGTGCTGCCGGTTAAAGTCCGCCTGGCTGCGATATTTGACGAAGCGACAGGGAAGAATTACCTGCTGCAAATCGTGAGGGATATTTCTGACCATAACGCTCTGGTAGCATTGATGCGGGATAGCGAACAAAAACTGTCTGCATTTCTCGATAACACCCGCGATGCAGTCTATCTGAAAGACCGCGCGGGAGTTTATTCAATGATCAACGAGATCGGTGCAGCGACACTCGGGCGGCCGAAATCAGCAATCATCGGTTATACGGATGCGGACATATTCTCCGAATCGGATGCATCACGGATTCGAGATTTCGATCAACAGGTCATCGAGACGGGCACATCACATACTGAAGAATCGGTTTTCAAAATAGGTGACCGCATTCATACTTTTCGTACCACTCGTATGCCTTATTTTTCACAGCGGGGGGAAATTACCGGTGTGATCGGCGTCATTCGCGATATAAGTACACGCAAGCGCGTAGAAGCAGATCTGCGCACGATTGCTCTCAGATATCAAGCGCTTTTTGAAAACAATACAGACGGCGTCCTCGTGATGGACCTGGAAGGTAAGGTAATCGACATCAGTGACCTGGCGGCACGAATGCTGGGGTATACGAAGGCTGACCTCATCGGCGCATCGATGGACTCGCTCGTTCCGTTTTCTGACCAGGATGCACAGCAAACCTGGAGAGATACAATCATTTCCGGGAAACAGACTTCTATCTTCGAGCAAAATTTTCTTCGCCAGAACGGGAATCAATTTCCTGTTGAGATAAACGCAGGCCTGGTTTATGACGATAACGGCGCTCCCATGCATATCCAGGTTTTTTTTCGTGACATTACCGACAGGAAGCGTGTCGATGTGGAACGCATCGGATTGCTGGAAAACCTTCGTACACGGACACGGCAAATACAAACCGCGTTTGAAGTTTCAAAATCCATTTCATCAACATTAGATTTTGGGAACCTGCTCAGCCAGACCGTAGAAATCATCAAGCAGCGGTTTGATTTCTATTATGTCGGCGTTTTTCTTGTGGACGAGGGTTTCGCAGTCCTGGCAGCTGGATCCGGCATTCAGGGGCGGGAAATGCATTCTGCCGGGCACAAGCTTCCGATCGCTCCTTCTTCGATGGTGGGTTGGTGTATCGAAAATAAGCGTGCCCGGATCGCCCACGATGTAGGCAAAGACCCAGTCCGCTTTGATAATCCAATGACACCGAAGACGCGCTCCGAACTCGCTATGCCGCTGATCGTGCACAGTGAAGTGATCGGTGCACTGACTGTACAGAGCGAATACCCGGAAGCCTTCAACAGTGAAGATGTCGCAGTGTTGCAAATCATGGCCGACCAGCTTGCAGTTGCCGTTCAGAATGCTCGACTGCACGAGAAATTAACGGCGTATGCTGGAGAGTTGGAGGATCGCGTCCTTGAAAGAACATTCCAGCTTGAGGAACTCAATCGTGAGCTAGAAGCGTTTTCATACTCTGTTTCACACGATCTTCGCGCCCCGCTCCGTGCGATCCTGGGATTCTCAAACATCATTACCGATAAATATGACCTGGAATTATCGTCGAACGTCCGCGATTATTTAAAGAAAATCAATAAAAATGCAGTTCGGATGAGCGCTTTGATCGATGATATTCTTTCCTTCTCCAGGATGGGACGCCAGCAAGTCAGGAAAGTCCCGCTAAAATTGAACCTATTAATTGATGAAGTCCTGGATGACCTGGAACGCGAAATAGAAGAACGGGATATTGAGATCCGTGTTGACGAACTCCCCGATGTCCTTGCAGACCCGGTCTTACTGAAACAGGTCCTGGCGAATTTGATCGGAAATGCAGTGAAATTCACACGCCTGGAAGAAAAGCCGACTATCACCATCGGCTGCATGATTGAACCTGATCGCAATGTTTATTACATTAAAGATAATGGTGTTGGGTTTGACATGAAATATTCCCAGCGCATTTTTGGTGTTTTTTACCGTTTACATGGGGATGAGGAGTTCGAAGGTACCGGTGTTGGTTTGGCAATCGTTCAACGGGTCATCCAGCGCCACGGCGGAAAAATCTGGTACAAGGCAGAAAAGGACATAGGTGCCACATTCTTTTTCAGCCTGCCTGACCAATAACTGATAGTCGCCTTTTCAGGTTCGGATCAATACAGGGATGCTGCAGTTTTGCAGAACTCCATCGAGAGTGCTGCCAACAGCGATTTCAAAGAAGGGCAGGCCGCCGTAACCACCCATCAGGATCAAGTCTATTTCGTTTGACCGAGCTACATCCAGTATTGCTTCAGACGCCGGGCCAGCAGTCCGGACGTAAGTAGCATTGATCAGGTGCGAGTCCAGGAACGATTGCGCCCGGGCTAATATTTTCGCAGATTGAGTTTTTTTCTCGCCGGCGGTCAAAACTGTAAGCTTTGTGTTTTCCCAGAAGGAAACGAGGCAGCTGGCAATATAAAGCGCCTCGTCAGCCAACTGGCTGCCGTCGTAGGCTAATAAGATATTCTGCATCGCCGTCGCTTTCTGCGGCACGGCCAGCACAGGTTTTCCACTCCGGCGCAATACAAACCTGAATCCTGACGAAAACCTGGCTAAAACATTGGTGCCGGGCGGAAAATTTAGCGATAAAACGATCAAATCCATCCAGTTAGCCCTTTCGGCAATTCGTTTGGAAACAGAACCGGTTTCGAAAGCAATTTTTCCCTTTACACCGCGTTCTGCACATCTATTGGTGAAAATCTCGCTAAGTTCGGTGTGATGCTCCGTGGACTCTTCATCCTGAGAGGAGATGACATGCAGTCCATACAGCTGCCCGTTGTTGCGCTCTGCGATTATGAGCGCCTGGTCGAGAGCGTCGAGGTCTTCAGGCTGATCGCTGATCGGAACGAGAATGTTCCTGTACAAGCCCGTGTTGGCGCCGGCCTGAGTGCTTTTCTGCTGGGCCTCTGATGAACCACGCTCGTCCGCTTCCTGGTCGATCAGGTCGCGTGCGGCGATTTCAGCCGGTACGTCCCAGCTGAGGACCGTGCTCAGCTCCGATCTGTGTTCCATTATCCAGAGATATAGATCTGTGTCTGTGCGTCCAGGAAAATATGAAAGCACGTCCATTTCTTCGATGAGCACGCTGATTGACAGAAAAATGTTTTCGTACCATGAGTTCACGGCATCTGGCCAATCGATATCGCTGTTCCGGTCAATCCCCAGGAACCATCTATGGTCGTGGATGTGCTGGAGGAGTCTCGTGTAGGCTCCTGGGATGGTCGCATTCAGGTCAAGCCCCGTTTGTTCGATGAAAGCGTTTCGCTCCTGCCTGAGTATGAACGAGTCCAACCAGGGAGCGTTCTTGAGGGTTTCTGAAACGCGTTTCCCGGGTGCTAGTGCATCAGGCGAAATCTGCTCAAGTGTGCTGGTGAAAGCTTTTTGAGCGGTCTTGAGCCCTGCTTCGTCCTCATAGGCTTCTCTCAACAACCATTGATACTCACTAACGAGCAGATACAGATCAGTTTTTGTGAGCGAACTGAATCTTTGATCGAGGCCCTGACGAACGATTTCATCCACAAGAGGGGTGTAGACTCGCGTGTACCAGGACCGTACGGCAGTTTCATAGGTCGGCTCTTCTTCCATGCCGAGGCTAAGATAATACCGGTGTGTTTCGATATGTTCAAACAACCGGTCGACCTCACCCTGGAGAGACACTTCAACTTCGGCGTCTGGAAATGCGGCCAGCAAACCGGTCTTTTGCAGGAATGCGACCGATTCGCGCTTGGTCTCAAGATCGCTTAGGTCTGTTTCAAGAGAAAGTGAAACCGGAATCGAGATTTCCGTTATATAGGCGTCGATGAATTCTTTGCCTAACTCTCGGCCGACCGAGACACGGTGGTTGCCATCGCGAACGAAATACACCTCACCAATTTTGTACACATCAATCGGTGGTAAGGTAACGTCTTCATAATGCGCCTGGCCAATGTTGATCCAGCGCTGCTTCGTATAGTCCTGGAGGGGCAGAAACGCCCTGTTGAACTCATGGTAACGCCCCATGCTTCCTGCAATCTGGTTGATCGGGATTGGATGCAGACCCAGATAACGCTGACCTTGAAGCGGAATGGCTTCGCGCACCTGGTCGAAGGGCAACAGCGTGTCGGATTTCCCTGAAAACCAACTGCGGATTTTGTGGACAAAGGCTTTTCTGCGCGCTCTGGTGAAATCAGTATGTGCGATTCGGTTAAACATAGTCGGGTCCTTGTCCGGTCGGTGCCGGATCTGGTGTCCGATTCTAATCGATTCAAGAAAAAGGGGGGATGTCGAGCACGCGGTATGCGTACGCGTTCACCACAATCGTGTCCTGGAACTTTGATTCGTGAGGATCCTCATGGTGATACCGGTGAATATGCCCGTGGAAATGGTATTTTGGTTTGAACGTTTTGATGAGCCACAAAAATGCGTTGACGCCCACATGTGCCGGGTCGTGTTTATCATGGATTCCGCGTGGCGAGGCATGGCTGACGAATATATCCAGGTAGCGGCCGTAAGCAATTTTGTTATAAAAAAATTCAGGGATTAATTTCAATACATGAGACCACATTTCGCCCTGGGTGTATTGGAAATCTCCCAGGTTGTACCTTACGCTCCCCTCGACGCCTGCAATGAGCAGGTCGTTCTGGCGATAGACTTTTCCGTGAAGATCAAACGATCCGCGAGGTTCGGTCCGGTTTCCGGATTTGCTGTATTCAATCTTGTTCGCATGATTACCGCGCACGTAGTACAGCGGCTTATTGAGGGTCGTCTGGACAAACTCGACGTAGTAATACGGCAAATCACCGCAACTGATGACAATGTCTACATCGTCAAATTTTTGCTTGCAGCCGGGACCATAGATAAAGTCAACGACTTTATCGCTGATCGCGAGGATCTTCATTCAAGGATTCGCTTTCCATGCCCATATGAGCACGAGAATTAAGTAGGTCGTGATCTCTAGGTTTATACCTTTAGCCGTGAAATTCCGCAACCGGCTCGGTTGTTCGATCTATGGTTTCAAGCGATACGTTTCTGCAAATTGTTGTCTTCCGGTTAGTGAAGTAGAATATTTTTCATGATAGCAATTCGCACCAAGGGGTTGGAAAAAGAATTTATTACCAGACGGAAGAAAGCCGGCTTTACAGGTAGCCTGCGAGCACTGGTGCGGCCAGAAAAGTCTTCGGTGCACGCTGTGCGCGGGATCTCGTTCGAAATGGAGCAGGGAGAGCTGCTTGGGTTTATCGGTCCCAACGGCGCTGGAAAATCTACAACGATCAAAATCCTGACGGGTATATTGCACCCATCGAAAGGGGATGCTGAGGTACTCGGTTATATACCCTGGAAAGACCGGAAAAAACTGGCATTCAACATCGGCACGGTTTTCGGTCAACGGCCGCAACTATGGTATCACCTGCCTGCGATTGATACGTTCCAGTTATTCGCAAAAATTTACGAGCAGGACGATAAAGAGGTTAAGAAACGGATCGCATACTTGTCTGAAGCATTTGAGATCACTCACTTGTTGGAAACCCCGGTGCGCAAACTGTCGTTGGGTCAACGTATGCGCTGTGAGGTCGCCGCTTCCTTGCTGCACCAGCCGAGTTTGCTGTTGCTGGATGAGCCTTCCATCGGTTTAGACGTTGTCGCTAAACAGCGCATCCGGGACACGATCAAGCGCATGAGTGAACTGGAGAAGGTCGGTGTCTTACTGACCTCACACGACGCCGGTGATATCGAAGCATTGTGCAAGCGCGTCATCATCATCAATCATGGGCAACTTATTTACCAGGACCGTGTCAGTGCGTTGAAGCGCAATTACCTGACGACAAAGGAAGTGGGCGTGCGTTATGCGGAAGCTGTTCCGCCGGATTTTAATCTCGACGGCGTGGAGGTCCTCAAGACCGGAAAATATGGCGTCAAGCTTCGATTTGACACGCGCAAAACACCTGTAGACGGTGTAATCGCTCGCCTGGCGTCTGCCGGCAACCTTCTGGACGTGACAATTTCCGACCCTTCACTCGAAGAGGTCATCCGTACAATCTACGAAGAAAATGAAACCGGCGAAATAAGGTAATCTGTGAAGCGGATCACGAAATATACAGCGATCTTCAGGACTCAGATGATCAACGCGCTTGCGTATCCTGCCGACCTGTTTTCGCGCAGCTTCGTTATGATCCTCTTCATGTGGGTATTTTTTCAGCTTTGGCGGGTGACGTACGGTTCAACCGGCCAGGAATCCATTTCTGGACTGACGTTGAAGGACACGCTCTGGTATCTTATGATCGCAGAGACGGTCATCCTGAGCAAACCTAGATTGGGACGGGAAATTTCGACCCAGGTCAAGGATGGCTCAGTCGCTTATCTTCTAAACAAACCCTACAACTTTCTGCTTTACCAGTTGTCTGTCAGCATTGGTGAGACGTTGATGCGAATGGTGGTGAACCTGGTTTTTGGAGGCGCAATAGTGTGGCTCGCGGTAGGTCCGCCGCCGCAAATGCCGGCAGGTCTGATTGTTTTTCCTGCTATTTTGCTCGCCTGGCTGGTCGATTTCTGCATGGTGGCACTGATCGGTCTATTCGCATTCGTCATAGAAGATGTTTCAGCTTTTGAGTGGATTTATTCAAAGCTGGTTCTGGTCCTTGGCGGTGTCTTGTTGCCTCTCGATTTCTTCCCGGATTGGCTGCGAACGGCCTCCCTTTCGCTTCCCTTCGCTTATACGACCTATGCCCCTGCCAGGTTGTTTGTGGAACCAACGCTCGAAGGCGCCATGGCCCTCATAGGCGGCCAGCTTGCGTGGCTGGCAATTTTAGGCCTTCTGCTGGCTTTCGTTTTTAACCGCGGAATGCAGCACCTGGTAATTAACGGAGGATAGCGTGCATATAAAAAGCGAGCTGCGTTTCCTATCGGCTCTCTGGCGGGCTAATTTCTTGAGTCTGATGGAATACCGCGCGTCATTTATCATGGCTGTGTTCGGCATGATGCTCAATAATGCGGCATATTTTATTTTCTGGTTCATCTTTTTTGACCGGTTTGAAAAAGTGCAGGGATGGGGGTTGTCTGACATGTTTGTGTTGTTTGGAAGCGTAGCCTCAGCATTTGGGTTGAGTGTTTTCCTCTTCGGTAATGTCCATTTCCTGGCAGACATCATTGCCGGTGGGCGTCTCGACTATTACCTTTCGCTTCCCAGGCCTGTGTTACTTCACAGCCTTGCGAGCAGAAGTTCGGCCAGCGGATTGGGCGATTTCATCTACGGATTTATTAGCTTTCTGCTCGCCGGACAGTTCACCGTCGATGCGATGGGGCGTTTTTTGTTGGGAATGCTGCTCGGGGCTGTGGTGTTCGTATCTTTCCAGGTAATCGCGCAGAGCCTCGCATTTTGGGTCGGCAATGCATCAATGATCGCAGCACAGGCCTCAAATGCCATAGTTACATTCGCACTCTATCCCCTGACACTTTTTGACGGCACCGCCAAGCTGATCCTTTTCACGGTCATTCCAGCAGCTTTTATCGGTGCGGTGCCTGCTGAGTTTGTGCGCGCTTTCAGCCTGGACCGGCTGATCCTGATGGTCGCTGGGGCCATTACCATGCTGTCACTGGCCGTCTTCATGTTTTATCGAGGTCTGCGCCGGTACGAGAGCGGGAGCGCGATCCAGGTGCAGGTATAAAAAAAAAATGACTTGTTCTCCCCCCAAAATCTCTGGGTTTTTATATTCTGCTGATAAATTTGATCTCATTGCTGTGCTATAATGTATCGCCCGGGGATGACAGGCTTCGACGGGAGAGGCTGGGCCCGGACTGCGAGCCAAGAGGCGCCGAACTTGTTAAATCAGCGCAAAACTTTAAGTGCCAACCGCACTAACACCTACGCTGCACTTCCTCTCGCTGCCTAAGCGAGAAGAACACAGCTAGACCTGAAATAGGTCACGCCCCCCATCACCGTTCGTTGACCGGGGATGGGTCGGGCGGCAAAAAGTCAACGTGCCGTCTGCAGATGCTGCTAAGCAGGCGAAAGATGGGCTTTCGGGCTCAAGCAGCTTGCCTAGATGACCTTTGGTCTGCTGTAGGTCTCCGGGTGAAGAGAAACACCGGACTACGCTCGTAGACGTTCGAGGTTCTAATCTTTCGGACTCGGGTTCGATTCCCGACATCTCCACCTGATTGCCGGACGAGATAATCGTCCGGCAGTTTTTTGTAACCGATAAGCTTGTTATATGGAATTTCTTAAATGGCGTGAAGTAAGCTGTAATACTGACGGGTTCCTGCTAAGTAATTCCATGAACCGCAGCATGAACCGCGCCGTGCAGGGCGGTGTAGTAGCCAAGCTTGCTCAGGCGTACGTCTGGTACCGGGACAAGCCTTAGATGGTCCTGCATGACTTTACTGGCCTGTGCTATGAGTTGCTCTCCTCGTCCGATGGCCACACCACCACCCAGCACGATCAAATCCGGTGCAAGTATGACGGCGAGGTTGCGTAAACCCATACCGAGGTTGTAGCCGACCTCCTGCCATTCCTCATCGCTTAATTCTTCTGCCGGTTTGCCGTAGATTCGCCGGATCGCCTTTCCTGAGATGAGCCCTTCAAGGCAGTCGGCGAGGCCGCAATCGCAAGAGACGTTTGCTGGCTGTGAAACCTGGTATGGGATCGACTGGTGTGCGACTTCCGGATGTGCGCCATCGACACCGCGATAGATGCTGCCTTCGATGAGGAATCCTCCACCCATGCCTGTAGAAAGCGTGAGATAAAGCAGACGTCCAGGCTTAATTTCCATTGAATGGTATTCCCCGAGTGCTGCAAGGTTTGTGTCCACGTCCAGGGCTACCCGGCATTTCCAGCGCTCTGCAAGGATTTGGTGGAGAGGAACATTTCGCCAGGCCTCCTGGTGCAAAGGAGAGACCACGCCGGTCTTGAAATCGAGTGGTCCCCCTATGCAAACGCCGACCCCGTGCACACGCTGGCCGTGTCGAACCGAATCGATCATACGATCGATTAAGGCTAAACCTTCTTTGAGTTCGGCTGGTGTTTTTTCGATCCGCTGGCGGATGAGCTTTCCGGTCCTGCCGGCAAAGCAGGTGATTATTTTTGAGCCGCCGATGTCTAATCCGATGAACATGTTGAACTCCTCGGTGTTATGATTGCGACCTGGTTTAGATCTTGTTCATCATAATTTGAGAGGTCGAAATTGCCAAATTTAGAACTTGCTCTTTTTGACATGGATGGTGTGCTGCTGACTCCCGGTGGATATCACCGGGCAGTGCAGGATACAGTCGCTTACCTGGGACGCAGGTTGGGGTTTGCACAAGTAGATTTTACAATTGCCCACATACATGGCTTTGAAGCCGCCGGGATTACGAATGAATGGGATACCGCGGCCGTTTGCCTTGCGGTTATGGCCAGAGCCGCGCTGGCTGCAGACCCGCAATTTTCGATCGGCCTTGCCCTGGAACGAGAAATGGAAGCGCCAAATGGTCTTCCCCAACCGGATTTCCAGGCGGTGATCGACAGGTTGGCAGGCGAGACCGAACGGACGATGCCGGCGATGGAGAGAATCAGGCAGGTGGTCCCGGTGGACCTGCGCTGGATCGTCGAAGCGGCTTACGACATTACTGGTTTCAGTAAACCTGTGCAGCAGGAGTACGTCCTCGGGTCAGAAAAATTTAGCCGGATTTATGGACTCACACCTGTCCTAAATGTACCGAGTTATTTGCTGGCTTATGACCGCAGCAATCTGACGGATGATTTGAGAAAGCGGCTCATGGATTGGACAGTTTTGGAAGGTAAAGGGGCCGCGATATTCACCAACCGCCCGTCCATCGAGCCGGACCCACGGCTTGGAACACCTGAAGCCGAGTTAGGAGCGCAGGTCGTCGGATTGACAGCGCTGCCGCTGGCGGCGACTGGTGGGATCGTCTGGTTGGAAGAGCGATACGGCCGGCCGGAAAATACCTTCAATAAGCCGCACCCGGTCCATGCCCTGGCAGCGATACGCTGCGCGATGGGGGAGCCGGTATTGGGCGCATTTAAGGCTGCCGGGAAGCTGGTTGAAGAGCGGGTGTTCGACGAGAAATGGCCATCGCTGAATGGTGGGCGTGTGTGGGTTTTTGAAGATGCCGCCGGCGGTCTCGATTCTTTGCGCATTGCTAAAGCGATGTTGGGAGAAATTGGGATCGAATTTGAGGCTCGATTAATCGGCATTTCGAATAGCGATACGAAGCAACGCGCCCTGGCAATGGCCGGCGGACAGGTTTTTACCAACCTCACCGACGCACTCAACGTACTTTTTGAATCACGAGCCCCTTGAGATACTGGCTTTCAGGGTAGTGAAGCGCTATCGGGTGGTCAGGCCCCTGCGTAAGGCGGTCAATAATTTGTGCTTCAACACCTGCATCCAATGCTGCACCGGCGACGATCTTCTGGAATAAATCCGCCCCAATCCCGCCAGAACAGGAGAAAGTCACGAGCTTGCCACCAGGCCTGAGCAGTTTAAATGCCAGAAGGTTGATGTCTTTATACCCTCTTGCGGCAGACTCCGCCTGTTTGCGGGTCGCAGCGAATTTCGGCGGGTCTAGAATGATCATATCGAATGACCTGGCGCGGTCTCGCAGGCTGCGCATTTCTACAAAAACGTCTCCCTCAATCCAGTCGTAACGTTCGCCGGCGAAACCGTTTTCATTGAGGTTGGCTTTTCCAAGGGAGACGGAAGCAGGGGAGGATTCGATTGAGAGCACATGTTCCGCTCCGCCTGCAAGCGCTGTAACTGAAAAGCCGCCGGTATATGCGAAGCAGTTCAGCAGTTCAGCTCCTTTTGCCAGTTTACGAACTTTGTTCCTGTTAAATCGCTGGTCCAGATAAAAACCCGTCTTGTGTCCTTCCAAGAGATTGACCTGGAACCGCAGGCCGCCTTCCAGAATAGTCAGATTATCCCTCGGGGCTTTGCCCAGGAGGACGCCGGACTGCTGCGGAAGACCCTCAAACTGGCGCACGTCAACGTCGGAGCGCTCGTAGACGTCATTCAAACCCGTTGCTTCTGACAGTTCATCTGCGATCACTGATTTCCAGGCGTCAGCGCCAGCGGAGAGGAACTGAACGACAAGCTGCGAGTTGTACCGGTCTGCGATGAGGCCCGGCAACCCGTCTGATTCTGCAAACACTAGCCTGCAGGCCGTATTTTCCGCGTCCAATAACCCGAGGGATAACCGGCTCGCGATTGCCTGTTCAATCTTTGTTCGAAAAAACAGCCGATCGATGGCTTCATGCTCATCCCAACTCAAAATCCTGACGCGGATATTCGAATCCGGCGAAAAAGCGCCTGATGCGAGGAATTCACCTGCGTGGTTTACCACCCGGACGGTGACGCCAGACGATGCTGCACCTTCTACACGTTCGATTGCGCCGGAGAAAATCCAGGGATGGCGACGTTGAAGCGATTTTTCGCGGTTTTTTTTGAGAATAACGGTGGGGTTCGTCATGGTTTACCGGGGTTGCGCGTGCAGGACTGAATGTTGTCCGAAATGAGCGAAGGACGGCAAGGGCCTATGCCCACTGCCGTCCCTGCATTTCTAATGTTTATCCAGATGCGTAAATTGCTTTATTTAATCACGCCGAGTTCGTGGCCGGCATCAATTATGATGCTCATGGCATGATCGATTTCTTCCGTGTCGTGGGCAGCGGTGATCGTCGCGCGCAGCCGGGAAAGCCCGGGGGGAACTGCAGGCGAGATCACCGGAAGGACGAAAACGTCCCTGTTCTGGCAGTAAGCCGTCATTCGGAAGGCGGTCTCATCGTCGCCGCATATAACGGGGACAATCGCCGTTTCGGTATAGAGCGTGTCGAACCCGGCATTTTTCAAGCCGTTGATAAATTGCTGCGAATTCTTGTTAATTTTTTCGATTCGCCACGGTTCATCCA
>JBFGQG010000020.1:0-16294 GCA_041564295.1 Anaerolineales bacterium
GTGCTTTGCGGGCAAAATTTCCGGGTGTGCCGGTTGTCAGTTATGTAAACACGTATGCGGATGTGAAAGCGGAGAGCGATGTTTGCTGCACATCGAGTAATGCGGCGGCGGTAGTCGAATCATTCAATACGGATACGATCATCTTCTTGCCGGACGAATACCTGGCAAAAAATGTCGCCAGAGAGACAGGCAAGCACATCATCGTCCCGAAGAAAGTGGGATCATTGGACTATGACACGAGCGCCGATTTCCAGATAATCGGCTGGAACGGGCGCTGCGAGGTCCATGAAAAATTCACGGTCGAAGATATTGACAATGTTCGTGAGCAGTTCCCAGAAGTGGTGATCCTTGCACACCCGGAATGCAGCCCGGAGGTAGTAGCCGCAGCGGATTATTCAGGCAGTACGACGGCAATGATCCGTTATGTTGAAGAGAGCCAGGCGCCGCATTACCTTGTGCTTACGGAATGTGCGATGGGTGACAATATTGCCGCAGCAAACCCGGATAAAGAGATGCTGCGGTTGTGTGCTGTCCGCTGCCCGCATATGAACCAGATCACGATGGAAGATACACTGGCGGCTCTTCAAAATCTTCAGTATGAAGTGCACGTACCTGAAGAAATCCGTGTTCGCGCTGCTCAGGCGGTAGAACGAATGGTCGCGATCGGTTGAGCAGTTCAACATGACCGATCATCCCCGAATGACCGACGTTCTGATTATCGGCGCAGGCATTGCCGGTGCTGCTGCAGCATTAAGACTCGCCAGGGACTCACAACGATCGATCACTTTATTGACACGCGCCGACGAACCGGAGGAATCGAATTCCCGTTGGGCACAGGGAGGCATCGTTGGGCGGGGCAATAACGACGCGCAAGAAATCTTGATGAACGACATCCTGGAAGCAGGTTCCGGACTCTGCTTGCCAGAGGCAGTCGAAGTGCTTTCGACCGAAGGACCGGAAGTGCTCGAAAGGGTGCTGGTAAATGAAGCCGGGGTCGCATTCGAACGGGACCACAAGGGCGGCTATATCTTCGGCATGGAAGCGGCCCACTCCCGCCGGCGAATCCTGCATGTCGGAGATTTTACCGGCCGCGCGATCATGGCTGCGCTGCACGAACGTATTCGCCAGAGCGGGAATATCGAGGTTGTTGCATCACAGACCGCCGTCGACCTGATCACCTTTCCACACCATTCCAAATCGCCGCTTTCTGTATACCAGATGCCCACCTGCCACGGTGCGTATGTCTTTGACCAGCACACCGGCCACATTGCGCCTCTTCTCGCCTCGCAAACGATCCTGGCCACAGGAGGCCTCGGCCAGATTTTCCTCAACACCACGAATCCTGCCGGTTCCCGGGGAGACGGTCTTGCGATGGGATACCGCGCCGGGACGAGGGTGATCAACGCTGAATTCATTCAGTTCCACCCGACCGCACTCCACATGGCCGGCTCGACAAAATTCTTGATCAGCGAAGCCGTCAGAGGGGAGGGCGGTGTGCTGCTCACGCCGGACGGTCGTGCATTTATGGAGACTTATTCACCTGAGTGGAAAGACCTCGCTGCGCGTGACGTCGTCTCCCGTGCAATTTACTGGGAAATGATCGAGAATGGCTATTCCTATGTCCTTCTGGACCTTGCTTCCAACCGGGACGCTGAGTTTATTAAAGAACGTTTTCCGCAAATCTATACCACCTGCCTGAAGCAGGGATTAGATATTACACAGCAGCCGATCCCGGTGGTTCCGGCTGCCCATTATTTTTGCGGCGGAATCCTCGTCGATCTTTGGGGCCAAACGAATTTGCCCGGTCTTTACGCTGTTGGAGAAGTATCTTGCACGGGTGTTCACGGGGCGAACCGGCTTGCCAGCACTTCTCTGCTGGAAGGCCTCGTCTGGGGTGATCGGGCTGCAAGGCATATCCAGTCGCAGCAACCAGCATCGGTGCCTGATCCAGATTCGGTGCCGATCTGGGATCTGTCCCGACTTGAATACGATTCGGATCCGGCGCTCATTTCGGGGGACATGCAAAACATCCGCAACTTGATGTGGCATTACGTCGGGTTGGTCCGCAGTGAATACCGGTTGAAGCGTGCAGTTCGTGAGCTGCGTCACCTCTGGCTGGAAATTGAAGAATTTTACAGGAAAACGCGCCTGACAGACGGCCTGATCGGGCTAAGGAACGCGGCGCAATGTGCAATTATTGTTGCACAGGCAGCGCGCCGGAACCATATTAGCATCGGTGCTCATTACCGAGATGATCAATGGGCGCAGTGAGCAGTCATCCTATCCGGCGCTGAGCCGAACCCGCCAGAAAAACAATAAGTCTTGGGTCGTATTTTAAAACAGTGCATAAACCAGCGCGACGACCAGACCGAACGCCAGGTGTCCACTCAGGCCGCCCACCAACCCCATCATGCCGCTGTTCAGCATCAGGAATCCGGGTGCTTTTGCTTTCCCGGCTTTGATCCCGGCGTGCATAACCGGCACCATGCTCATCGCTGTTCCGGCAAGCAGGAAATGGACGGCTCCGAATGCTAATCCTCCGCCTGCAGAGACCGAGCCGATCCCGGCATTCCATAAAGCGGCATATATGAGCGCGAAAATAGAGCCCATCATGAAATGCAAGATCCATCCGAGAGAGTTGTTGCCATCAGCATCCATCATCGACCCAAGCATCTCCCAGATGGCCATTTTCGGCATGCCCATGCGTGGGCCCACCAGCATCAATAAGCTCATGGCGAATGTCCCAATCACCCCGGCTACGATAGCGCCTCCGATATTCATAGTTGCCTCCTTAAGTAAATTACTGATTCTCAACAAAGAAACGAAACTGGGATCGAATCTGGCAGATTGCTGCCGGATGGCTGCTGACGAAATGATCAGTTGCTGCCGGCGACGATCCATGCGCCAAGCTGCAACGGCAGAAGGACGAGCATAACGATCACTGTTGGTAACGGAGAGTGAATGCGGGTGTATTTCATACCCGCCCAGACAAGCAATGGGACCGCTGGCAGGCTGCTCACAACGACTTCTACCGGTAAGAAGTTTCCTATAAGCGCCGGCTGTAAAGCGATCCCGAGAAATGCAGCCAGTGAATAAAGGAGACGCAACTGATTTTGAGGCAGGCGAGCTGAAAGGGTGAATTTGCCGACCTGCCTGTCGGCGTCTCGATCGGACCAATTTGTGGCCAGAATGAGAACAAACATGAGCAGGGCGAACGGTGCACAGCCGACGATGATGCGCCAATCGACCAATCCGGATTGAACCGTATAGCCGTAAAGCGGGAGAAGGATGCCGATCAGGACGGCATTGATTACTTCGCTCCAACCTCGCCACGCCAATTTAAACGGTGGCAGGGAATACGCGACGGCAGTAAACGTCCCAAGAAGCCAGAGTGCGACTGCTCCGCCATTTAAATTTTTGGTTAAAAACCCTGTTCCCGCGAGGACTGCTCCGATTGCAAGGAATAACCAGGTGGCGATCAGCGCCAACCTGTGCAAACGTTTGTCTTTCCCCAGCAATCCGCTCCCGCCTGAAAATGGCGTTCTTCTGGTTATGGCATCGGTTTCAATATCTGCATATTCGTTGGCATAATGGGAAGCAATTGTCGCTGGAAGCAGGACCAGAAAACCCCACCAGAAGGGCGAGGATTCCCATCCAGTTCCGAGTGCACGCGAGATCAGACTGCCGATCAGGTAAACGGGTGCTACAACGAGAATTAGGAGCGGCCGGGCCATACCGACCATGGCGAAAATTCTATTATTTCTTTCCATACCACGTCCAAATTATCCATAGGACAATCCGGACGAGGATTACCTTACTTATGATCCTGTTCAGGTTTAATTCGACGTCCGTCTTTTGACGTCCCGTCTAATAATTGCCAGACACGGAGCAATTCTGCCACGCTCCACGCCTGGGCGATAGCGCCTCCTGGAGTATGAGGTGAATCGCCATCGTAGATTTCGCTCAAGCTGCCGAGTCCATGCTCACGGATCTGCTCCTGTAACGGAATTAGAAATCCATTTGCCGTGTCAACATCACCATAAACGCGCAGGTGCGCTTCTACGAAGGGACCGATTAACCAGCCCCAGGTGGTACCCTGGTGATAAACGCTGTCCCGCGCATACACGTCTCCGGTATAGCGGCCAGCATAAGGTGCTTCATCCGGTCCGAGGCTCCGCATTCCAACAGGCGTTAAAAGTTTTTGCAGGCACACATCCACGATGGCTTTCTGGTGATCGATATCCAGTGGGCTGTAAAACAGGGAGACGGCTAATAACTGGTTAGGCCGCAGAGCTGGATCGTCCCCGTCCGGACCGTCCAGAACGTCATAACAATACCCGCGAGATTCATTCCAGAAGCGCCGGAAACTCTTCCGAACACGGTCTGCGAGCGCCAGGTAATCAGAACCAGGCAAAGAAAGTGCGCTGGCGAATCCGGCCATCGAGTTCAAGGCATTGAACCAGAGGGCGTTTATTTCAACCGGTTTCCCGATGCGTGGCGTAACGACCCAATCCCCGATCTTGACGTCCATCCAGGTAAGTTGTTTCCCCGGTATTCCGGCGTAAAGCAGGCCATCCTCCGGATCGACGTGGATGTTGTACCGTGTGCCCGTACGATGGTAAGCGACCATATCCTCGAGGACAGGAAACAGTTTCTTGACGAGCCCCAGGTCGCCTGTCTCGGAATAATAGGCCCGAACCGCTTCGAAATACCACAATGCCGCGTCGACGGTGTTGTAATCAGGTGATTCCCCGGCTTCCGGGAACCGGTTTGGAAGCATCCCTTTGCTGACGTGTTCAGCAAATGTTTGAAGGATCTGCTTTGCGATCTCAGGCCGGCCAGTTGCCAGGGTCAGCCCGGGGAGCGCAATCATCGTATCCCGTCCCCAGTCACTGAACCAGTGATAACCGGCGATTACTGTTCTGCCATCCGGGTCTTCGCCAATTTTGCGGCGGACGATGAATTGGTCTGCTGCGAGGGTCAACTGGCTGCGCACCGGCGACTCTGCCATCGGCGAACCGGCTGCGTTCACAAGGTCCGATTCATAGGCTTTTCGCTCCTGGAGAAACTTTTCTGCCTCGACATGTGGCTCAGGCTCCAACGTAGCAAGAAACGAGGCGGACTCACCGGGCTGCAGAGTCCAGGTGAAAGTGCCTGCGAACAGGTGGTCGTCGATGCCGGTAAATCCGCGGTCGATTTCTCTTTTCAACAAAAAGTTTTCATAGCGTTCATTTGAAACACGGATACCGGCATTCTCAGCAAGCAAAAAAAACGGGGGCCTGCCGGTTGGAGTCAGTTTCAGCCCGTTGGTAAGCGGTTCTATTACCAGGTTGA
Source organism: Anaerolineales bacterium (assembly GCA_041564295.1). Taxonomy (GTDB): domain Bacteria; phylum Chloroflexota; class Anaerolineae; order Anaerolineales; family JABWBV01; genus DATDOR01. The sequence continues at coordinate 5,335 of JBFGQG010000020.1, forward strand.
AGTCCTGTCCATGAGAATCAGCATGCATATCCCGGTTGTTAACGAGTAATTTTGCGGTCAATTGAAGCGGGCTACCTCCGTTGATCATGCGGTACCTGACGCAGGTTTTATCTTGTCCTTGCAGCATCCAGACTCGTTTTTCGAGAACACCGTCAGCGAATGCGTAGGTCCAGACAGGCATTGTTCCGTCAAGATGGAACCGGCGGATATGACGGTACCCATCCGGGATACCCTGAGCCCCGACCCAGTTGTTCGTAAACAGTTCGTACTCACGGCCGTCGTAAAGTGCGATTTCTTCAATTTTGCTGACGAGGAGGGTTCGTCCACCTGGGGGTTGGAGAGCTGCGATCAACAGACCGTGGTAACGGCGAGTGAGGCTGCCGGCAATCGTGCCGGAGGCAAAACTGCCAAGACCGTTCGTTACCAACCACTCGCGCGTTTCTGAAGAGTCCAGGTCGATGATGTCTGCTGAATGGAAATTTACTGGAGGAAGGTTACCGGTCATTCTCGCCCTGGTCTTGAAGCAAGGTCGCCACGAGTCCCGTCCAGCCGGTCTGGTGGCTTGCTCCGAGACCTGCGCCAGTGTCGCCGTTAAAGTATTCGTAGAACAAGATGTGTTTCTTCCAGAGGTCGTTTTCCTGGAAGACCTTTTGTTTACCATAAATGGGGCGCTTGCCTTCAGAATCCGCTGCAAACAACCGGACCAATCGCTCTGTGAGCCGGTCTGCAATCAGATTCAACGGCAGAAAATTACCAGAATTAGAAGGAAATTCAACTTGAAAATCATCGCCGAGGTACTTGTAAAATTCTTTGAGACTTTCAATGATCAGGAAGTTGATGGGAAACCAGATCGGCCCACGCCAGTTTGAATTCCCGCCGAAAAGGCCCGTTTCAGATTCAGCAGGCTGGTAATTGATGCTGAAGTGCGCATTTCCAACGGAGAGGCGGAACGGATGTCGCTGGTGGACCTTAGACAGGGACCGGATTCCATATTCTGAAAGGAATTCGTTTTCGTCGAATGCATAGCGCAGCACATCACGCAAGCGCTCTGGTGTCAGAATCGTAAAGATATGCCGCTTATGCCCTTCTTCCGGCTGATACACAGCCATGGTCTGCGTCAGGTGTTTGCGGTGCTCAGCCATCCAGTGCATCCTGCGTGTGAAATCAGGACACTTCTTCAGGACATTATCGCCGATCGTTTCCACGGCAAACAGCGGCATCAAACCTACAAGTGAGCGGACCTTCAGGGGCAGAATCCCTCCGTCGGGCAGGTGCAGGATATCGTAAAAGAACCGGTCCTCGTCATCCCATAGCCCCTGGCCGTCTCGGAAGACGTCTGACATGGCCACGGCAATACCCAGGAAATGTTCGTAGAATTTCGTCGCAAGGTCTTCGTAAATAGAGTCGTCTTGTGCGAGTTCCAGAGAGATCCGCAGCATGACCAGACAGTAGAATGCCATCCAGGCTGTGCCATCGGATTGATCAATATGCCCATCGATTGGGAGGTCTGCGCTGCGGTCGAACAGGCTGATATTGTCCAACCCTAGAAAACCGCCCTGGAAGACGTTGTTTCCGTCTGCATCCTCTCGGTTTACCCACCAGGTGAAGTTCAGCAGCAATTTGTGAAAAACTGCTTTCAGGAAAGTTGTGTCCCGGTAGCCGGTGTGCTTCGCATCGATCCTGTAAACGCGCCAGACGGCCCAGGCGTGAACCGGTGGGTTGACGTCCCCGTAAGCCCACTCATAAGCTGGCAGCTGTCCGTTCGGGTGCATGAACCACTCGCGGGTCAGCAGAATCAATTGCCGCTTGGCAAAATCCGGGTCAAGGAGAGCAAACGGGATGCAGTGAAATGCAAGGTCCCAGGCTGCATACCAGGGATATTCCCATTTGTCGGGCATTGAAATGATGTCGAAATTATTGAGGTGACGCCAGGCCTTGTTCCTCCCGGATTTGCGCTTCTCGGACGGAGGCGGTGTACCGGGGTCGCCGTCGAGCCATTGTTCCATGTCCAGGTAATACATCTGCTTGGACCACAGCATCCCGGCAAAGGCCTGGCGCTGGATATTTTTCCGATCGACATCCATGCCATCGGACTGGAGTTGGGCATAAAATTCATCGGTTTCGCGTTTTCGTGATGAGAACACCCGGTTGAATCCGTAAAAAGGATTTTCACGCATGCTTTCGCTGAGCCGCAGCCTGATTTCGAAACGCCCGTCAACGGGGATAATTTTTTTGTAATGTGCACAGGCTTTTGTGCCGAAAGCGAGGGGGTTGACCGCTTCCGTTTCTCCATGGATGATGTAGCGGTGAAAGGCATCCTTGACGAAAGGACTGCCATTCGGCACACCAAAAAGGCGTTCGTAATTCGTTTCATTTTCAGTAAAGAGCATGTCCGCCTGGCCACCGGCATAGAAATAATATGTGCCCAGCGCCGGGTGATCGGCTTCAATCGCATTCGACCGTCCTGGCATTTTCTTCATCCCGGGTAAGCCTGGGACGTCTTTCATAGGCCCAGACGGATAGCCCCAGCTCCATGTGTTCCTGAACCAGATCGTCGGCAGCAGGTGGATCAGGGCGGGGTCCGGCCCGCAGTTGTATGCCGTAACCCTGATCAAGATATCATTTTCGGCGGCTTTCGCATATTCGATGGAGACGTCGAAATACCGGTCTTCCCTGAATATCCCGGTATCCATCAATTCGTATTCAGGATCAGCTGGTCCGCGCAAACCGTTTTCCCGGATAAGCTGGTCGTAGGGGAAGGCCGCGTGCGGATACTTATAGAGCATTTTCATGTAGCTGTGGGTCGGGCTGCTGTCGAGATAGTAGTAATATTCCTTGACATCTTCGCCGTGATTGCCCTCGGGCCCTGTCAGGCCGAATAAACGCTCTTTCAGGATGGGATCGTTTCCGTTCCACAATGCCAGGGCAAAACAAAGATATTGCGACCTGTCGCAGATTCCACCGAGGCCGTCTTCGTTCCACCGATAGGCGCGGCTTCGTGCGTGGTCGTGCGGAAAATAATCCCAGGCTGTGCCGGTCTCGCTGTAGTCCTCTCGCACCGTTCCCCAGGCGCGCTCACTGAGATAGGGTCCCCAATTTTTCCAGTTTGCGCTCCGATCGTGGTGGTCGGACAGTCTCAAGTGTTCTGCGTTGGATTTCATCGTCTGCTTCGGTTCACGATTTCAGCTGCGACAGACGCCAGCATTTCCGGTTGGTCGATTATGCGGTCCTTCGGGAGAAGGCCTGAAGCGTGCAGCGCAGCTTTCGTGTAGGCAGTGCTGGTTGCGACAACGGACATTCCGGCACGTAGCGCGGCCTGCACGCCGGCCGGCGAATCTTCGATCACCAAACAGGTTTCAGGCAAGACTCCTAGGGCGTCCGCGACGAGCAAGAAAATGTCCGGTTCCGGTTTTCCGGTTGCGACATCCTCAATTGTTGCAATGAAGTCGAACATTTTACGGATTTCGAGCACATCAAGCACTCGATCGGCATGCGGCCTGTGAGACATCGTCGCCAGACCGACAAATTCACATGTATCGCGCGCAGTGCCAAGAAGCGAAATCGTATGCGGCCATTTGTGATTCCGAAGCAGTTCTTCATCGGCCAGCATCCGATCATAATACTGCAGCCGGATATTGATATAGACCTGGTTGGGTTCATCTGTCTCGAATTCTTCAAGCCTGGCGCGCGCCGGCTTGGTGAGATCAAATCGCTGCACAAGAGCAGCTCCAATCTCCTCCCGTGATAAACCAACGACAGTTTTGTAAGCCTCGATTACGTCCTTTTCGGTAATAGCGCCACCGGGACTGAGGTCGATCGCCGCCTGCGCGTAAGAGATCGCTTTTAGATGCTCGGAATTGATGAGCGTGCCGTCCAGGTCGAATATAATTGTATTGATCATCATATTGTCTTATGGTCTTTTTTGAATTGTAACTGAACATCGTTTTATAATTGGACAGAAGAATATTGAAGATCGGTTGTAATCTCGAATTCTTTGTTTAAACCTGCGCAAAGGAGCCTGCATGGATATTGAAGTCGTTTTCCGACTGATTTTCCTTATCGTCTTCCTGCTCATGTTTGCAATTTCTTCCGTGTACCGGAAACGTGCGCGTGAGGAGGGCGGGGTGATTGAGCGCAAAGCTGAAGGGACGGTCATTCTAGTTTTACGTATAGCCCTTGGTCTGCCCCTTTTTCTGGCGCTGATATTATATGGAGTGTATCCAAAAGCTTTGGCCTGGTCCTTCGTAAGCGTCCCGCCGCTTGTACGCTGGTTTTTTGCCGGGATTGCCATAGCCTGTGTACCCATTATTTTCTGGGTTTTTCGCAGCATCGGTAAAAATATAACCGAGACTGTCCTCACAAAAGAAGGGCACGAGCTTGTCAGGCACGGACCTTACCGCTGGGTCCGGCACCCGCTTTATGCAACGGCACTCTTAATGATCGGCTCGACTGCATTTATATCGACGTCCTGGTTCCTGTTCGCTTATTTCGTTGCTGGCGTGCTTGTGTTCAGGTTATTGGTCGTGCCTGAGGAGGAGAAAAGGTTAATCGAAGCCTTCGGGGATGACTATCGGTCATACAGAAAAACGACAGGAGCTTTGTTTCCGAAGATTTTTTGACCCGCAACGACGGCCAGTAAATGGGACGGTTAAATCTCAGAGGATTGAGACAATGACGTAATTTTCTGCCTGCATCTTACGTGCCGGGCAGTTTTCAGAAGAGGATAGAAATGAACCGCATCTTGAATTATGTGAACGGGGAGTGGGTCGAACCGAAGGCCGTTGAAGCGTTAGAGGTATTCAACCCGGCCACTCAGGAACTTCTGGCGAGGACACCGCTGGGTCCCCCTTCGGAAGTCGACCTGGCGGTCCGTGCCGCATCAGCCGCGTTTCCTGGGTGGCGTAATACGCCTCCGGGAGATCGGATCCAGTATCTTTTCAAACTGAAGGATCTGCTGGACACCCATATCGATGAAATCGCGCGCACGATCACGCTGGAAAATGGCAAAACTTTCGGTGAATCGAAAGGCGAGATGCGTCGTGCAATCGAGAATGTAGAAGTGGCCTGCGGGATTCCATTAATGATGCAGGGCGACGTCCTTGAAGATATTGCACCCGGTATAGACGAATTCATGATTCGGCAGCCCGTCGGTGTCGTGGCGACCATCGCACCATTCAATTTTCCCGGGATGATCCCATTCTGGTATTTGCCGTATGCTGTAGCCTGCGGCAACACATACATCGTCAAGCCCTCTGAGAAGGTCCCCCTCACAATGCAGCGTATCTTCGAGTTGATCGACGAAGTCGGGTTCCCGAAAGGCGTCGTCAATATGGTCAACGGCGGCGCTGAGACGGTCAATGCCATACTCGATCATCCAGGGATCAAGGGCGTAACATTTGTCGGATCCACGGCGGTAGCAAAGCACGTTTATTCCCGTGCATCAGCGAATGGTAAGCGCGTCCAGGCGCAGGGCGGCGCTAAAAACCCGACAATCATCCTCCCTGACGCCGACCTTGAAATGACCACTAACATTGTGGCCGACAGTGCATTCGGCTGCGCCGGTCAGCGCTGCCTGGCGACCTCGTTGGTTTTCACGGTTGGAGAAGCGAAGGCGTCCTTTACAGAGGCCATCCGCGAAGCTGCAAACACACGCGTTACGGGTTTTGGTCTCGATGACGGCGTGCAGATGGGGCCTGTTATAAACCACCACAGCAAGGCGCGCATTGAAAACTTGATCGCACAGGGTATATCCGAGGGTGCGGAACCGTTGGTTGACGGGCGCGGCCAGGCTGTAAAAGGATACGAAACCGGCAGCTTCCTTCATCCGACGGTTTTAAGCGGGCTGAATCCGGGTGGTGAGTTGATCAAGACAGAGATTTTTGGACCGGTGCTTGGCGTCGTGCACCTCGAGACGGTGGAAGATGCAATTGATCTCATAAACAGCGGGCAGTACGGCAATATGGCCTGCCTGTTCACGAGCAGCGGCGCTGCGGCGCGTAAATTCCGCCATGATGCCGAAGCGGGCAACATCGGTATCAACATCGGTGTTGCAGCCCCGATGGCTTATTTCCCCTTTAGCGGTTGGAAAGACAGCTTCTTCGGTACTTTGCACGGACAGGGCAAGCATGCAGTTGAGTTCTTCACGCAAACGAAAGTGGTCGTGGAACGCTGGCCGCGCGAGTGGAGCAGGAAGTTTTAGTTCTTTGGTAGATTATTGAAACAGCGCGCCGCTTGCCAGTCGCAGAGTGCAAGGCGCAGGATTCTGGACTCTGCCCCCTGAACAATACAGCTAATTATCTTGGAAAAATACAAGCATTTATCGTTCCTCCGGCGGCTTGCCCCAAAAACTTCGCTCAGGTGTCGAGAGCGCGCTGCGGAAAGCGTCCCCTTCCAGACCGATAACACCTGGTCGCCGCATGCCTGAGAGTACCTGGACGTCGTAAATCTCCTCGCAATCGGTTTCATATGAGATCATGCCGGTCACATTGCCCGTTGGCAGGTGGACGATGCCCAGGCCGGGCTTGAGCCTGTCAGGATCGATGGGTAAATTTCCCATCGATCTCCCGGGTCGTAGTTTCGACATCCCGACAAACAGATAATCACCACAGCGGGAGAGGCCGCGTACGTAACCTGGAAGCTGTGCCACACGCTCGTAAGTGCCACGGTCGGTGTCTGCACGGACGAGCTCCCCGGTCAGCGAGATCAGGAAAAATAGTTCACCATCGTAGACGCGGGGGGAGTGCGGCATGGGTAGATTGGTGATCACGACCTCGTTCTCGGGCACGTTTATAAGGACGCCGCCGTTCACCCGGTTTTCCCGCCAACCAATGGCTGTATCTGTTGAACCGAGCGCTGTTACCCAGACCGGTTCGCCGTCGACAGCTGCCAGGCCGTTCAGATGGCATCTGTCCTCCGGTGCAAGTTCAGATATGAAGGGCGGTTGCCATTTGGGGACAAAGCTGAACTCCGTGTCGAGCGTGCTGAGGCAACTAAAAAGTGTATTGACGGTCCAAAGCTCACCGCCAATCCAGGCCATGTCGTGGATGAAGACCTCATTGACGAAAAAGAGCCCTCGCGGCGCAAACATTGCGTCATAGCTGCCGGCGTTCGGGCCCAGATCGCCCAGTCTCGGATCATTTTTGAGCAGGATGACCTCGTGCTGGGTCGCAACAGCGAGGCGCCTGGATATACCATCTCGATCGTCAACTGCAATCCCCATTGGTTTCTGGAACCTGCGCAGAAGCTGAATCAACCCGCCTTCAAATGGGCTGAGAACAATCAGGGCATTTGCCTGGTACGTGGTCACGACGAGGGAAATGTTAAGTTCGGCGAGCAAATCTGGGACGCCGGGAGTGACAGTGCATTGAAAGGGCTGTTGGTTGATCTGGTTAGTACCCATTGAGCGAAATTTATTGTACTTCATCCTGAGGTGCTTTCCCCATAATTTTCACTGTGCTATACTTTCCTTCGTATTCAATCAATGAATATTCAGCAGTTGTGGAAGTCTGTAAGCGCTCCTGACAGGACGCAAACCCGATCACGGCAGTCGTCCTCAACTCGACATCATCCAATATCTTGCGGGAGACCTTTATGCTGACCCTACCGGAGAAAATTCTCTTCGCGCTTGCCGCTCTCCTCACGCTGTACGCTGCGTGGAAAGTCACAGACCGTTTGATCAAAATTATCAGCAGGGGCCATGGAAAACCTGATTGGGCGCTGGTCCGGCAGCGGCTGATCGGTGTGCTTGGAAAAACCATATCTCTTTCCCCTACCTGGCGAATTCGCCCCATCCCGACCTTGCTTCATGCACTCGTGGCCTGGGGTTTCATGTATTACATCGTCGTTAATGCCGCGGACATTTACGAAGGGTATTTCGACAGCCGCTTCCTCGGAAAAGGATTGCTGGGAAACATTCACCGCCTCCTCGCCGACCTGTTGTCTGCCGCTGCACTGGTCGGCATGGTGGGGCTTCTGGTCCGCCGGCTGGTCTTTCGCCCGAAAAACCTGACCGCTCGCGATACAACGCTCCTCCACCCGAAAGCTCGCGCAGGAATTAAGAAAGATTCTGCCATCGTCGGCATCTTTATAATGCTGCACGTCGGATTTCGTCTCCTGGGCGCCTCATTTGCTGTCCGGCTTGAAGGCGCAGATGCCTGGCAGCCCTTTGCGACGCTCGTCAGCGGTCTTTGGGCGAACATGAGCGAGTCGGCTGCCGTTATCGGGCAGCACACCGGATTCTGGGTTGCACTCGGTTTGATCTTCCTTTTCGTCCCTTATCTGCCATACTCGAAGCATATCCATCTTTTGTTTGCTCCGATAAACTTTGCTTTAAAGCCGGAGCGACGGTCAATGGGGGAATTGTCGTATGTGAATTTCGAGGACGAGACGCTGGAAGAATTCGGTGCGACCCGTCTCGAAGACCTTGGATTCGAGCAGCTCATCGATGCCTATGCCTGCATCATGTGCTACCGCTGCCAGGAGGTCTGTCCGGCATATAACACTGGCAAGGTCCTGTCTCCGGCAGCATTGGAGATCAATAAGCGTTATTTCCTTAATGTCGAAGGCAGCCGTATGGCCGCAGGCGAGGCCAGCAGCCAGAATCTGATCGAGTTCGCCATTCCCACGGAAGCGGTCTGGGCATGCACGGCCTGCGGTGCATGTGTGGACGTCTGCCCGGTCGGCAACGAACCGATGCGCGACATACTCGATATCCGCCGTGCGCTCGTACTTATGGAGAACGATTTTCCGGCCCAACTACAGAATGCCTACCGCGGCATGGAGCGCAACGTGAACCCCTGGAACGTTTCACCGGCAGAGCGGATGAATTGGGCAGAGGGGCTGGAAGTGCCGACGATCGCCGAGAATCCCGACGCGGAAATCCTCTGGTGGGTCGGCTGTGCTGCGGCCACTGATGTGCGCGCACAGAAAACGGCGCGAGCTTTTGCGGAGATCTTAAACAAAGCCGGGGTTAATTTTGCTGTCCTGGGCCAGGGTGAACAGTGCACGGGTGATTCAGCCCGGCGGACAGGTGCCGAGCACATTTTCTTCGAACTGGCTATTGCAAACGTTGAGGTATTGAACGAGGTAACTTCGGACGGCGGCCCCCGCCGGATTGTTGCGGCCTGCCCCCACTGCCTCCACACGCTGATGAATGAATATCCTTCCTTTGGCGGCCATTACGATGTGATTCACCACACGCAACTGATTAATGAACTTGTCGGCAAGGGGAAATTGAAGATCGACGCGCAGAAAATGCTGGATAAGGTCACTTTCCACGATCCGTGTTATCTGGGCCGTCAAAACGGAATCCTCGACGCGCCGCGCATTGCACTCGATGCGGTGGCAACCCGGCGAGTTGAAATGAAAGATCACAGTACGAAATCATTCTGCTGCGGTGCCGGCGGTGGGCAGGTCTGGAAGGAAGAAGAGCACGGCGAAGCCGCGGTCAACGCGACCCGCTTTAAACAAGCCCAGGAAACAGGGGCGGGTACGCTTGCCGTGGGTTGCCCGTTCTGCATGACCATGCTGACTGATGCTGCGAAAGAAACGGACAGCGATATGGTTGTCAAGGACGTGGCAGAACTGGTCGTTGAATCTCTGGCCTAAAAAATAAAAATGCGAGACTCTTTCTAAAAGTCTCGCATCTTTATTTCTCCTTCTGCTCAGAGTAATACCCATCCTCACCGTAGCAAACGCGGCAAAAAGTTTTCCCCTCCAGGTGCACCTCGCGCTCGTTGATCACTTCTTCGCCGCAGGCATCGCAGATGGTCCGGATGCCGGGCCGGCTGATCAGCTTCAGCGCCGGCGTCTTCAGCGCAACTGGTTTACAGACCAAAAGTTCGGGGCCCGGCATGAGCTGGTAGCCAGTGAGCATCGCAAAATAGTGGCGATGTTCACTCCCATTTGTGTAGGACCAGGCTTTTTGCCTGACATCAGGCTGCAGCGAAATACGGTAAGCCCTGTTGGATGCAACGTGTACGAAAGTCGATGCAATTTTCCCGTAATCAGCCACACGCAGTGTGCGATGGTTAACGGAGACTTCGGTCGCCGCTTCGAGCCCACTCAGAAAACATCCATCGGTCTCAGCAATTACGAGCAATTCTTTCTTTGTCTGGTCGACTGCGGTCGCTAGCGCTTGCAGGCCAGCAAGTCCGATGCGAGCCCCGAGCACCTGCCTGGGACATAAATGCCTGTGGTGCCGGACTGAACCCCTCAGCGCTTCGCTTAATGCCGGGATGTCTTCAATATATTCGATAAATTGTACGCCGGGAAAAATATCTGGTTTTGGAACAGCCATCAAGCTATCTCCAATCGCATTTCCCTGATCAATTTTTTGCTGGATTCGATGCGGCGCAGCCAGAAATCAGCCACCGGCACAAGTTCCGGAAGAGATTTGACAGTATTCTCATAATAAGCTGCCCAACCTTCAATTTCGTTTTCCATTTCCAGGAGCAGGTCGTCTATGAGTTCATAATCTACAGCGGTCCGGAGCAGGTTATGCAGCATCTGTAAGCGATCGCCAAACCCGCGCGGTAGGCGGAACGTTCGACCGAACGTTGCAATCCGGTCGCGGGTGAGCAGCATGCCGCTCCGAATCGGTGTGAGCAGGAATCGGACAATATCGCGGAGCTTCGTATCCGGGTTTGCCAGGGGATTTTCCGGGCTGCCGGTTGAACCAGGGCTGCGCACATCGACCTGAATATTCCGCCTTTCTGAGAGGTCGAGCAGTGCTGTCCAAATTTCCCTGGCAACTGCCTTGTAGAATGGGATCGTTTGCTCAGCCATGGCGTGGGAAAACACCGGCAGCCACCACAGCAGGTGGTCGGAAAGAAATTCTTCAAGCCGTTGATGGCTTTCAGGGGTATCCATTCTGCTCAGATCCGAAACAAAGGCCAGCTCGTTGCCGATATGGTCCGGGCCTTCGGCTGTGGTGTATTCAAATTGACCATATAGATCCAGA
>JBFGQG010000021.1:0-15930 GCA_041564295.1 Anaerolineales bacterium
GCCGCCGCCAGGAAACTCACAGACCAGATGATTGACCTGTTTAGCGATCCTGCAGGCGGCTTCTTCGACACAGGAACCGACCACGAAACACTGATCGTGCGACCTCGAGACATCCAGGACAACGCCACTCCCAGCGGAGGCAGTCTTGCCGCTTTGGCGCTTCTGGCCATGGCCGCCTACACAGGCGATGGTAAATACACCGACATCGCCGCTGGATCCCTCTCCCCCATCGTTGCACCGGCAGGCCTTTACCCCACTGCTTTCGCTAATTGGCTATGCGCAGCTGATACTGCGATCGGCCCCATGCATGAGATCGTCCTCGTCGGCGATTTCCCCGACGCCCTCACTGCGTTCACCAACACCCTCTGGAATACTTACAGACCAAGACTCGTCGCCGCAGTCGCCCCCAGTTCCAGCGAACATCATACACCACCGGTCGCAGAGAACCGTCCAATGGTAAACGGCCAACCCACTGCTTACGTTTGCGAAGGATTCGTCTGTCTCCAACCAGCTGTCGATCCGGCCGAATTCGCCGCCCAACTCTCCTGAACTACAAGGCCCAGGCAAGCATAAATCCGAATATCGCCATCACAACCCCCAGGTGCAGTAATATGTCGCTGCTCGATAACCAGCCCAACGGTAACAAACTGACAAGAAAGTTCAGGAGAACCAGTGCAATTCCCAACATCGGCAGCAATCCCTTCCGCGCCGCAAAATAATTTGACAATTTGTCGAGCAGTTCACCCAACCATTTCATGCTGACCTACTCCTCTTCCGGTTGATTGGGGACATCAAGGTACGGCTGGTATCGGGCAAGCAAACGGCCAGGCAGCCGGCCCTCAACAAGAACACCCTCTTTCGTGTATTCCACCCGGTCTACTTTCCCTTGATCATGGATCAGCGCCAGCAGCCCACCTTCAGACAAAGGTAAAACGATACTGACCTGCTCAAGCGTTTCGAACAATTTCCTGTTGACCGATACCATCAAATCTTCCATTCCAAGACCCCTCAACGCAGAAATCGCTACCGCATCCCCTCCAGGAACAAGCGAGGCCTGCGCAGCTGCAGGGTCAGGAAGCAGATCTATCTTGTTCAAAACTGTCAGCACTGGCACATGGTCCGCTTCGATTTCTTCCAGAGTCTGAACAACAGCTTCCGCATGTGCATGGACGTTAGGATGAGTCACATCCAGAATGTGCAGCAAAAGGTCAGCTTCCGCAATCTCTTCGAGCGTCGCCCGAAAGGCTGCTACGAGCTGCGTCGGGAGCTTCTGGATGAACCCGACCGTATCCGTAAACAACGCCATGTTCCCGGACGGCAGGTCAACCCTGCGCGTCGTCGGATCGAGCGTGGCGAACAGCTGGTCGGCTACATAGACATTTGCCTGAGCGAGCTTGTTCAATAAGGTCGATTTTCCGGCGTTGGTGTAACCCACTAACGCCACAACCGGCATTTGGGTCTGCTGCCGGCGCTTGCGATGCCTGCCGCGGTGCTCACGCACCTTCTGAAGCTCGCGTTTCAACCTGTCGATCCGCCGCGATATATCCCGCCGGTCGACTTCAAGCTGCGTTTCACCCGGACCCCGCAGACCAACGCCCGTCGACGTCCCTCGCCCGCCGGCCTGGCGTGCAAGGTGAGTCCAAGCCCTCGTCAGGCGGGGCAAACGATACTCGTACTGCGCTAATTCGACCTGCAGCGACCCCTCGCGGGTATTCGCATGCTGTGCAAAGATATCCAGGATCAATGCTGTTCGATCAATGACGCGGACCTTTTCGCCGAAAATCTTTTCAAGTTCTCGCTGGTGGCGCGGCGTCAACTCATCATCAAACAAGACGACGTCGGAATCGGTTTCCTTCAATAACGCCTGGATTTCCTCGATCTTCCCGGACCCAACAAACGTCTTCGAATGCGGCTTCGTGCGATTCTGAGTCGTATGACCAGCAACCTCCAGGCCTGCCGTATCCGCCAGCAAGGCCAATTCTTCCAGGGAATCCTCGACGGCCAGCAAATTATCAGATTCCTGAAAGCCAACACCGACCATGAACGCCCGCTCAATGATCGGGCGTGTCGATTCGGTCTGCTTTTTAGCCATATCCCTCTTTTTTCATCCAGGCCAGCATGCGAGACATAGCTTCGCGTATCTGGTCTTCTTCGATACATATGGTCATGCGGAAAAAACCCCTGCCGTTTTCACCAAAAACCGACCCGGGCGTAGTGCTGACACCGGCTTCGATCAGCAGACGATCACAAAACGTAATGTCATCCATTCCGCCCGGCACACGCGTCCAGGCGTAAAGCGTGGCTTTCGGCGAAGTCGGTTCAAAGCCCATTTCTTTGAGGCCATTGGCGATCAGCGTCATCCGTTTCTCATAAATCTTATTCCTCTCCCGAACCCATTCCTGGTCACCAACGAGGGCTGTTCCTCCGGCATACATGATCGGTTCGAAATGCGATGTGTCTTTCTGGCTTTTATAGGTCTCGATATACCGGATGACTTCAGGGTTCCCAACAGCAGCGCCTAAACGCCAACCGGCCATGTTGTAGACCTTTGAAGCAGAACTGAATTCGACAGCATAATCCATGGCGCCAGGCACCTCGAGAATACTCGGTGCCATATAATCCCCATAACAGACATCTACGTAGGGCGAGTCGTGTGCGATCAAAATGTTATATTTCTTGGCAAAGGCAATAACTTCTGTGAAGAACCCGGTATCAGCGACAGCGCCAGTCGGGTTGTTCGGGTAATTCAACCACATCAACTTTGATTTTTTCGCAATTTCCGGAGGGATGATATCCAGGTCCGGTAAATAACCGTTTTCTTCAAGCAACGGCATCTTGTAGACCTGTGCGCCGGCTATCTGCGCACTGATCCGGTAGGTACCGTAGCCGGGATCAGGGACGAGTAAGATCTCCCCGGGGTTCAGCATCACCTGGTTGAGGGTGAAAATGCCTTCTTTAGAGCCGATCAACCCGACAACGTTCTTTTTTGGATCGAGCTCAACCCCGAACCGCCGGCTATAATACGCTGCGATTGCCTGGCGGTACGCTGGCGTACCGCCGAAAGAAGTGTATCCGTGAACCCCAGGTTGGCGCACCCTTTCAACCAGGGCGTCAATAATGAATGCCGCCGGAGGCATGTCTGGAGATCCAATATCTAGACGCACGATGTCTACGCCGGATTCTGTCAAATCAGCAATTTTTGCACCTAAATTCGCAAAGAAATAGGGTTTAAGAGCAGCAATACTATTAGAAGGTGTAAAACTCATTGGTTGTTTTTACCATCCACTAAGGAATTAAATATTTTCTTAGAGCGCTCATCCGGCGGCTGCTTCCTTATCGGCACCATGACGTGGAAGACGGATCCCGGAAATGAATTTTCATCCCGTTTTTCCGACTCCACCCAAATCGTACCTCCATGGGCTTCGATTAAACCTTTCGTGATCGGCAGTCCAAGACCTGGACCCCCTCCCTTGAACTTGGTCTTTCCAGACGAGTGGAATGATATATTTCCGATCTGCCCGAATTTCTCAAAGATTCGCGCATGGTCTTCAGGGTCTATTCCAATTCCGGTATCGGAAATCGTTACTTCAACAAAACCAGGCAGCGTTCGTCCGCTGACATGTATTTCTCCGCCATCAGGCGTGTACTTGATCGCATTTATCAATAAATTCCTGAATGCCTGGTAGAGACGTTCCGGGTCCCCAAATGTCATTTCTCCAGCGCCAGGGAAGTCATCAATTCTTAACGCCAGCTGGCGTTGTGACAGGACTTCATTGAGTTCGACCTGGAGCGTGGAAAGTACGCGATTGACCCACATGGGCTGAAAATTCAAAGATAAAAGGTCATTATCCAGCAAGGAAACGTCAATCATATCATCAATAATCTCGCGTAACCGTTTCGTCCCGTTATCGATTCCGCGAAACAGGCTCTCTTGATACTCATCCCCTCCTGATGCCGGCAGAACTTCGCGGATCATGGAAGTGTATCCCTCTATCAGCGTCAGCGGGGTTTTCAGTTCATGGGCTGCGACGGAAATGAAATCAGATTTACTCTTGTCGATCTGTTCGAGCTTGAACTGGGCTTTTTCCAGCTCGCGCTGGACGTGGTCGACGCGTAGTGAAATATCCCTCGAAGTCGCATATTCGTAAGCAAATGTGAATAGCGGCAGAAGGGATGCATGGAGCGATGCTGCCTCTTCTACCGTCAACACTTCCGATGTGTATTCTTGCGTACCCAGCAGCATTTCGGACAGGATTTTCGACAGGCTCGCTTTCTCACCAACCAGGTCCGATTCAGTCAGCCCGTGCATCCAGCCGTCAATAACGTGCTCCAGCCAAGTCGGATCACCGGTATCGAGAGAATAGCCCAGCGCTTCGTAAAATTTGTCCAACTGCTCCATTGAGCTTTCTCGTACACCCGCCCCCCGTGCAATACGTTGAGAGACGCGCTTTATCCACCCTTCCCGAATTGTTTCCATCAGGCGCAAAACACTCATAGATTCATAGTGTACAGCAGGTCTATGAATTTGCCAACACTGCCAAAATGCCCTTTCCAGACACTAGATTACAGCGGCCAAAACAAGGAAATTAGCGCTGCAGCCACGCCAGGATCGTCTCTCCCACGGCCTTTAAACTTTCCGGGCTGGTTTTATCTGGCGTGTCCTCAATGGTGTGCCAGTAGGGGTAATCAAAATCGATTAACAAGACTGCGGGAATATCCTTTGCGAGAAACGGTAAATGATCGTCGACCATACTGTATTTTCTGGATGGAATAATTTTGTGCGAATATCCCAGGCTCATCGCCTGCGCCCATATC
This sequence comes from Anaerolineales bacterium, assembly GCA_041564295.1. Lineage (GTDB taxonomy): Bacteria > Chloroflexota > Anaerolineae > Anaerolineales > JABWBV01 > DATDOR01. The sequence goes on from JBFGQG010000021.1 coordinate 4,816, forward strand.
GCTTCGACAAGTTCGCTGTCTGAATTGTTCTCGATATAGATGTTCAACCCTGCATCGCCGACCATATCGATTACAACGACAGCATTCGGTAATCGCCCGGCGGATAATGACTCCAGGTCTCGAACAAACCCACTTGAGCCGATTATCCAGGGCCGCCCATCGATATCACCGTTGTCTTCAGCATCGAAAAGGACCAGCCAGACTGCTTTATCCTCAAGCAAAGGCAGGGACCGGGCCAATTCCATTAAAACAGCGACACCAGAAGCGCCATCATTTGCGCCTGGAACAGGCAGGTTGCGGTTTGATACCACCGGATCTCGGTCAGCAAATATGCGCGTGTCGTAATGCGCCGCGACGACCACCCATTCGCTCATGCCCTCGAGGTTTCCTCGCCCGGCAATAATATTCTTGAAAGGGAATCCCATGTACTCAGATTCGTGGATCATCACCTGCCAGCCAGATCTGGAAAACTGATCTTCCGCCCAATCAGCAAACGCGTCATATCCCGCCTCCCCACGGATGCGTGGGCCGAAATCAACCTGCAGGACAAGATCGCCGTAAGCGCGTTCCGCATCGAAAATGCCGGTACCGAACTTTTGGGTCTCTGGTGGCTGTCCGGTTGTGATGAATACTAACCCTACAACCGCTAATATGACCGCAATTCCAAAATAAATCAGGCTACGCTTGTTCACGCCGCGCCCAATTGTGGCTATACGCATCCAAGTCCTGCAGCGATCTGGATGAATATGCTGCCGCCCGCTCTCGCCGCCCCCTCCGCAAACCATCTGTTAGAGGCGGCATTATGCCAAAATTCGCTTTCATCGGTTGAAAATCCGCCTCGGATGCATGCGTTACATAATGGCACAGGGCCCCCAGCATCGTCGTTTCAGGGAGCGAAACCTGCACTTCCCCCTTCAACCACTTCGCTGCATTCATGCCTGCCAAAAGCCCCGTGCCGATATTGCCCGCGTATCCCTCAACGCCTGTGATCTGCCCCGCAAAATAAAGATCATCACGGCCCTTGAATTGCATCGTTGGATGCAGAAGTGCGGGCGAGTACAAAAATGTGTTTCGATGCATCTGGCCGTAGCGCTCAAACACCGCATTTCTTAGGCCCGGGATCATTCTGAACACCCGCCGCTGCTCCTGGAATTTCAAATTTGTCTGGAACCCTACAAGGTTATAGAGGGTCCCTGCCAGATTATCCTGCCTCAACTGCACGACAGCTCGAGGGCGTTTGCCAGTGCGAGGATCACGCAGCCCCACCGGACGCATTGGGCCATATGCGAGCGTATCCTTCCCCCGAGCTGCGAGCACCTCAACCGGCAGGCAACCCTCAAAAAATTGACGGCTTCCCGCAAGGACACCGTCCTCGATCTGCATCTCAAACTCTTTCAGCTCAATCCGTTCAGCGTTGACCAGCGCATCGACAAAAGTATCGTATTCATCGGAATTCAAAGGACAATTGATGTAGTCGCCTTCTTCCTGCTCGCCGCGCCCGTACCGGTTTCCCCGGTAAGCCGATGTAAAATCTATACTTTCGAGCGCGACGATCGGTGAAATCGCATCGAAAAAATAAAGGTGATCTGTCCCGGAAAGCTCGCCGATCGCTTCCGACAGGCTGGATGATGTCAGTGGTCCGGATGCAATCACTGCCGGTCCCTGCGGAATATGCGGCATTTCCTCTCGAATGATCCGTATGCGTGGATGGCGCTCAATCAGCCCGGTAACTTTATCGCTGAAGGAAACACGGTCAACCGCCAGGGCGCCGCCGGCAGGTACAGAAGCCTCGTCGGCACATCGCATCAGGAGCGATCCCATTCGCCGCATCTCTTCCTTCAAAAGACCGGAAGCCCGGTCGACAAGATTGGACCCCAACGAATTTGAACAGACAAGCTCAGCCAGTCCGTCGCTGACGTGCGCCCCAGTTTTCATTTTCGGGCGCATTTCGTAGAGATCGACTTCAATCCCGCGCTCTGCAGCCTGCCAGGCCGCTTCGCTGCCAGCTAACCCCCCACCCACAACAATAAGATCTGCCATATTTCCTCTCTAAATGAAAAGACCAAGCACGTTCGTAAGGGATTAATTTTACCGGAAAAGTGCCGAGAGTTTTTGGTCTGAATTTTTTTAATCCCATTCTCACGCAATTACACCGATTCAGCGCGTGTGCGGTAGAATTCATCTGGTGATGAAAATAAACAGTAACTTTCAGCACAAAAATATATAAGTGAGGTGAAACATGGTTCGTGGGTTATTTTCAGGTCCAGAACTTATCATCGTCCTGGTCATCGTGCTCCTCGTCTTCGGCGTAGGTCGGATCACCAAGATCGCAGGTGAACTGGGTGGTGGAATCCGCGCCTTCAGAAAAGGTCTGCAAGGCGAAGAAGAGGACGAAAAAGCCGAGGACGGCGAGACAGAAGAATAAGAATCGTCAGTCTCAGCATGGGTTTTGAAGACAAAATCGTAATTGTGACCGGTTCGGGCCGGGGAATCGGGAGAGCGATTGCGCTTGGATTCGCCGGAGAAGGCGCCTGTTTGGTTTTGGCTGCCCGAACCGAAGATGAAATTAACCGGACTGCCGAAGAGATTCGAGCTGCCGGCGGCCGCGCATTGCCTGTACCCTGCGATGTAACAGACGAAGAGCAGGTTCGCAACCTCGTCGAAAAAACGATCGAAACATTCGGAACGATCGATATATTAATAAACAACGCCGGAGCCGGTGCTTTCCGTCCGGCTTACGGTACGCCCAACAGCACGTGGGACAACATGATGAACGCCAATACCCGTTCAACGTTCTTGTGCACCAAACACGTCTGGCGAACCATGAAAAAAAGCGGCGGGGGTGTGATCATCAATGTTTCTTCGCTGTCGGGTACGCGCGCATTTCCGATGTACGCAGCATATTCAGCCAGCAAATGGGGTCAGATCGGTTTCACGAAAGCTACAGCTGAAGAAGGCAAACCAGACAACATCCGCATCAACGCTATCGCTCCCGGCAAGGTAGACAATGAAATGCGGTCTGCGATCGCAGAAGACAAAACGAAGATGTTGAAGTCTGAGGACTGTGTGGGCGCAGTACTGTTCCTTGCTTCCGACGAAGCGAAATACATAACCGGACAGGTGATCGAAATCGAGTGGTTTGGAAAATAGGATGAGCGAGTCAGCGAATCCGTGAGCTTAGAATGGATTCGAAAAACTGCAAAGCCAGGTTAACGGTGGCGGTATGTATATCCACCGTATCATTAATGTCCCGCCCATATCCGCCTGACATAACAACCGCAACAGGGATATTCTCTTCTAACGCAAGTTCAAAGATCAGTTCATCACGCCGGCGAAGGCCCGCTTTAGATACCGCAAGCCGGCCTAAACGGTCACCTTCATAGGGATCCGCGCCGGCCAGGTAAACGATCAAATCCGGTGAAGAAAGCGCGATTGCACGCCTGGCGCCTTCTTCCAGTAATTCAATGTAAGCATCGTCCCCCATCCCGTCCGGCAGAGCGACATCCAGGTCTCCCGGGATCTTCCGAAACGGGAAGTTGTTTTCCCCATGAATCGAAAACGTAAACAAAGCCGGATCTCCAGCCAGGATATCCGCCGTGCCGTTGCCCTGGTGTACGTCGGTATCCAGGACGACCGCTCGGCGGATTCTATTCTCCGATTTCAGAACTTTCAAGGCAACTGCAACGTCATTGAAGACACAGAACCCCTGCCCATGATCTGCACAGGCGTGGTGTGTACCGCCGGATAAAGACACTCCTACGCCATCGGAAAGAGCCGCATTACAGGCTGCAATCGTCGCGCCGACAGACCGGCGCGATCGTTCAACCAGTTCAAGCGACCAGGGAAGGCCCAACCGCCGGACCTCGGCTTCTGTGAGCGACCCGCTCTTCAATTTTTCGAGATAATCATAGGTGTGCGCAAGAAGCAGTTGTTCATCCGTCGCAGGCTCTGGTGTGCATATTTCAGCAAACGGAAGTATAGAAGACGACACGCGCTCGCGCAGCATTCTGTACTTCTCTAGAGGAAAACGATGCCCCTTCGGAAGACTGAATAGAAAAGCGTCAATTGAATAGATCTTCATCCCGTATTACTGCCCATCCTGGCCGTGAAAAACCGGCAGGACGAGGTCAGCCATTTCGGACAACAGGTTCAGGTCGTCCAGGCCGATCCATTGAAGCATCACACGCTGGACTCCAGCACTTCGAAGTGCCTCCAACCGTCTGACAAATCCGTCACCGTACCCGGCAATGATACCTCGAGCCTGGATTTCAGCAAGCGTCCTTTTCCTTTTCTCCAGGGTTGCTTCCAAGTCTATTTTAGATGAGGCGTAAACGCAACCGGTCATCATTGTCCTGCGAACATCTGCGGGCGAACGACCTGTTCTTTCGATCATTTCGTTCAACATATCGTTTCGCGCAATGAACGTGTCTTTTTGTAGAAACACCGCATTCCATTCATCGGCATATCTGGCCGCAAGCGGGAGCGTCCGTTTCGGGCCGTTGCCACCTATGACGATTGGGGGGCCACCGGATCTAGCAGGACCTGGCAGCACAACAGCGTCGTACAACTGGTAGTAGCGGCCCTCGAACGTCAGGGGCTGCTCATTTCTCAAAAGATGTGAAATGATTTGGACGCCCTCCGCAAAGCGATCCATACGTTCGTTAACATTCATCAGGTCGAAAGAAAAATTCCGGTGCTCCCGTTGCTGCCAACCTGCGCCAAGCCCTAACTGCAGGCGACCTCCGGACAGATTGTCGACAGCAGCTGCGTACCGGGCAAGCATGGCAGGGTGCCTGAAAGAGAGCGGACTCACGAGGGGTCCGAACTCGATAGCGGTCGAATTCGATGCAAGCCATGTAATCGAAGTCCAACACTCCAGCGATTCTCTGTCAGGTGGGTTGCTGTTCGTGAAATGGTCCGATCTGTAGAGGCCTGCGAAACCTTTCTCTTCAGCCAGTGCCGAGATGCCCTGCCAGCTGGCCCAATTCAGACCATTCTGTCCCTCAACCATCAATGCGATTTCCATAAATCATTCATCCATATTTGCTGAGAAATTCTTCGGCTTTTGCGACCAGCCGGCGGTCGCCAATGTAGAGGGGCGTCCTCTGATGAAGTTCAACAGGCTTGATATCGAGTATGCTTCGCATTCCATCGGAGCTCGTTCCGCCGGCCTGTTCTGCTATAAAAGCCAGCGGTGCAGCTTCGTAGAGAAGCCGGAGCTTCCCGTGCGGTTTTTTGGGATCGCGCGTATCCGCCGGATAATAAAAGATTCCACCGGCAAGCATATTTCTGTGAAAATCTGCAACCATGGAGCCGATATAACGCAGTGACAGGTCTGCGACGCCGTTTTCGTCTTGAAGGTATTTGGTGAACTTCCTGACGCCTTTCGACCAATACTTATGGTAACCCTGGTTCGCGCTGTAATACTTTGGCGTTTCCGGGATCCGGATATCCTGGTGCGATAGCAGGAATTCGCCGACCACCGGATCCAGCGTGAATCCGTGTACGCCGTTGCCGGTTGTATAGACCAGGATCGTGCTGGAACCGTAGATCAGGTATCCGGCCGCGACCATGTTGCGGCCTGGCTGAAGACAGTCTTCAAGCGTCCCGCGGCCGTGTTCGGAAATTCGCGGGAAAATCGAAAAAATCGTTCCGATGCTGACGTTGTAATCAATGTTTGACGACCCATCGAGCGGGTCGAAAAGCAAGACGTATTTTCCGGTCGGAAAACGGTCAGGGATCGGCAGGATATCCTCGTGCTCTTCGGAAGCCATAACAGCCAGCCGGCCGGTGTGGTCGTTCAGGCGAAAAATCGTCCGATCAGCCATCACATCCAGCTTCATCTGCCTTTCACCCTGAACGTTGACCTCGTCAGTTCCGCCAAGGATTTCCGCCAGACCGGCGCGGTTGGTCTGACTCGAAATGATCTTGCCGGCCAGCGCAATATCGTAGAGCACTGAAGTCAATTCACCCGTTGCCTCAGGATGAAATCGCTGCTCTTCGAGAATGTGCCGCTCGATCGTCGTGATCTTACCAGTGTATTTGGGCACAACGTGATCCATTTTTCCTCCTGTAGTATTGAATAATGCCGCAAGCAACTCTGTAAACCTCAGATCGCTCCTGAAAGTTAAATTTCCCTTCAAACAAATTTCAGTCTACATTGGTTGTAAGGTTCAGTCAATGATATACTGAGCCTGCCGAGATCCAGGCCATTTTCGCGCCTTCATCAAATATGCTGGGAATGATCTCCTTGCACGCAACAATACACGGCAAATGATTGCACATCGTGAAATATCATGCCAACAACAAAGAATTTCATACTGACAAACCTCATTCCTGCCGGTTGGCCGTTCCCGACGCATGATTGGCTGAAGACCGTTGATTTCTCCTACGAACCCGGTTACACAAACCCTGTGATCGACAAGTTTGCTAAAGAGTTAGGCGAAACCATGCGCGAACATGGACATCGATATTCAGTAAAACCACATGATGCGACGTCGCTGATCCTCACAACAGCCCCTTACGGCAAAGCCTTGAACTGGCGTGAAGCGATGATGTTTACAGCGCGGAAGGCCTACAACCTGCCTAACACCCCGACGATTTTCACAATTATCCATGCAACGCATCGACAGTTCAGAGACAGCCTGGTCAGGTTAAGCCAGGCTCTTCAAGGCGACCAGCCGGACCCCAGTGCGTTTGCGTTTCCCGGCTTGACCGACAAGGCGTTCCGGACGTTATTCGAGCAGGGCTTGCGGGGCGGCCCGATCATGTCGCTTGCCAGGCTGCTTCAGAGCCAATCGAAAAGCATCCGGATCATCCTTCTTGTAGGTGATCGGACTGCTGATTTTGCTTACCTTTTCGACCTCGTCGGTGCACATCCGAGGATCGACGCCGGCGATACGGCATACTTTTACAACGACATCATGCTCAGGCTCATCACAGCAATGAGCACAACTGAAATTACGGCTCACCGCATCGAGCACCCACCGATTCCTCGCCAGGTCTGGGACCAAATGGATGCGCCGAAGCACATGCAGGCGGCGGCAGCAGCGCTTGGCCAGAGAAAATTCTTCACCGAAATGGTGATGATCTCAAATCTCGTGCATGTACCATCGATTGGCATATCGGTCGCAAACCAGTACAGCGAAGGGTGTTTTGCCACATGGGCCCCGGAAGTCGACGGGCTTGTGGCAACGGTGACGGGTTCCGCCCGTCCCGTTGAGAAGGATGCAATTACGGAGGACGACCTCGCCGTGATTGTCGGCGTGCGGGATGATGGGTCAGGCGCTGTCGTGCGACATGTAGAGGATAAGCAGAATGATTCCCCGTCTTCCGAGTCGGTTGAAATGATGGAAATGGATGCGCATTTGCCCCGGATACGGCTTGACGCGGGTTGGGGTATCTCGAAACCAGTACCGGTCGTCCGGTCAAAACTCCACGGTCATCGCGGGGTCGCTTCCTTCGATCCAGCCCAGGTCGAATTTGTCCAGCTCGAACAAGCCTATTATTTTTATCCAGTCTCATGCGCGACAGAAGCCCAGGCAAATGCGATCGTCAATGCTTTCGCTACATCACAAGCTCTGCAAAATCCCTCAGATCAAAGGCAGGTTGTCTTTACTATCTTACCTGGTCATGGATTGATGCTGGCGGAAAAATGGGTGGCGGGAAAGTCGGCGTTTGAACACATCTACAATTTAATGGATTCAGGCGCGTTAAATATCTCAAGCGAAATTCCCCAGGGACCGTTTTCTTACGTGCCAAAGGCATCCGGAATGATGGAAATATCTTCTTAATGGTTGCACCAGCCTCAATACTCACGTAAAATAAACTATCGCCCGTTCGGATGATGGGCGATTTATTAACTGTTCCCATTCAAACTGTGCCGGATACCATAACGCTGCCTGATTAAGCAGGAATTCGCACAGACATATAATCAAATGGAATCAATACTAACGTCTGCATCATTTACACACCAGGGTAGGGTCCGCAAACATAATGAAGATTCTGTCTTCACCTATGTCCGCGATCCAAAGAAAGGCGAACCGCTTGGGCTATTAATCGTTGCCGATGGCGTCGGTGGGCAGAAAGCCGGCGATATCGCCAGTTCTATCGCCGTCAACACGATTTACGAGTACCTTTCATGGTTTTTTGACCGGGATCCGGATGATGATACCCGGCCGACAGGGCAAGATTCTGAGAACCACGATGAACAAGATGTGGAACGTCCGTTAGAAACCCGCTTACGAATCGCCATTCAGGCTGCTAACCGAAAAATCATCGCTTATGCCCGTGACAATCCGATCCAGGCCGGGAACATGGGGACGACTCTAACCTGTGCACTGATTCACGGTGACCGGATGACGATCGCTCATGTCGGAGACAGCAGAGGTTATCGCTTACGGAATGGAGAGCTGGAGCAGATAACGGAAGACCATTCATTTGTTGGGCAGATGGTCCGAGATGGCCAGTTAACGGATGAAGCATATTATGTCCATCCTCGCAGAAATGTAATTACCCGCGCTCTTGGGCAATTCGATGAGGCAGAGGTAGATGTTGAAACAATGTCGATCGAAAACGGGGATGCGATCTTATTGTGCAGCGATGGGATGTGGGAAATGGTCCGCAACCCGCAGATCAAAGAACAGCTAATTAAAACGGATGACCTCGCCGAGGCAGCCCGAACACTTGTCCGCATGGCCAATGAGAACGGGGGTTCAGATAATATCAGTGTTGTGCTGGGCAAACTATCTCAACGGAAATTATAAAGATAAACGTATATGGATAAAACCCAAATTGGACGCTATGAGATAAAAGGCGAGATCGGTCGAGGAGGAATGGCCTCTGTTTTCCATGCCCATGACCCGCGCTTCGACCGTGATGTTGCTGTAAAAATCCTTCCGATTGCGCTCACCCATGACCCACAGTTCCGGACCCGGTTTGAACGCGAAGCAAAAACGATCGGTTTGCTCGAACATCCTGCCATCGTTCCCGTCTACGACTTCGGTGAGGAGGAAGGAACGCCGTATATCGTCATGAGGCTCATGACCGGCGGCTCTCTCTCAGAAAGACTCGACAGCGGGCCGGTATCTCTGCAAGAAGCCGAAACGATCATCACTCGTATAGGCCAGGCGCTCGACGTCGCTCATTCGAAAGGTATCATTCATCGCGACCTGAAACCAGGCAACATTTTATTCGACCAGTACGGAAACGCCTGTCTAGGGGATTTCGGAATCTCCAAGCTCTCCGAGGGCGGTTCAACGCTGACTGGAAGCCAGATCATCGGCACGCCGGCTTATATGAGTCCGGAGCAGATCCAGGGTGATCGCCAGATAGACGGCCGGTCAGACATCTACGCCCTCGGGATCATCCTGTTCCATATGCTTACAAAGGACATGCCTTTCAAGGCGGATACAGCTGCCAAGCTCATGATGGCCCATGTCCTCGACCCGGTTCCGGCCATTTCCAAAATTCGTCCGGGTCTGCCGGACGGGCTAGACCGCGTGATCGAAAAAGCGATGCAGAAAAACCCTGATGACCGCTACTCAACCGGCGCAGCTCTGGCTGCAGATTTTCGGGCGGTCGTCAATGGCGTTTCAACCGGACCGATCCCACAAGGGGATTATCCGTCTATCAACCTCGACGATTCCACGATCCCCTCAGATATCGGCGTATCGAACCAGCAGGCTACAGTTGTCACGCCGGATGCGACTGCGCTCTCACATTCGCCGGAAGATTCGACCACTGCCGGACAGGTACGGCAAACCGCCAGGCGATCCTCGCCATGGTTCATTCTGGCTGGAATCGGCCTCGCCGCTCTTCTCATCCTCGGTGGGTATGGCTTTGCCTCGGGCTTTTTCGGTGGAGGCACCGACTCAGCAACGCCTACCACGGAACTCGCCGCCATACTACCAACCGACACCACCGCACCGACCCCGGAACCGATAGAAACGTCCGTACCGGTAATCGCAGCCACTGCAACTGATGAGCCAACGGCCACATCTGAGCCTACCGAGACCGCTGTGCCAGGGCCAACCGCTACACCTGCTCCACCGATAGCCGGCGGGGCTGATATGATTGCGATCATCCTCAATGACGATATCTGGATAGCCAATTTGGACGGCTCGAACATGACACAGCTGACCGGAGATGGGATTTCAAAATTCAATCTGCGCTGGTTGCCAGACGGTCAGACTCTGGCCTATATTGCCGGCCGGTGCATCAATACGGTCACAATCGAAGGGGTCCAGGATTACATCGCCTGTTTCGAAATCGCACAGTTCTTCGAAGGCTTTGACGTTTCTGAGGATGGTTCGATCCTGGCTGTGAGTCTGAACCGCGAGCTGTATGTCGTCAATTTCGACCTCGAAGCCCTGCAAAGTGCGCGCTTCAGGACTGACTTGATGGCGATCGCACCCTGCGAACACTTTGCTCCTTACGACCGCGGCACGAATGTCGCTGCAAAAAGCGTCGAGATATCTAACGATGGTACGAGAATCGCCGTTATGAGAGTTGCAGCTGGTTCATCCGGATTGCAGGAAGACCAGATCGATATTGTCGATCTTGGCGACTGTGTGGAACAACCACGCATACGGGACAGCTTCCCCGGCACACGGTTCCAGATTCGCAACTACAATATCACGCCTTTGCTTTCCTCCTGGGATTGGGATGGACTCGCTCTTTTCTTGATGACGAACAGGGTTCGCAACGATGTCTACGGGGATCTTTACCAGTACAATCCTGAATTGCGCCGGGGCGACGAAATTAATCCGATTGACGGAAGCTGCTGCTACTACGCACCGGAGTGGAGCCCGGACGGACGCTTTGTGTTCTTCGCCTTTCAAGATATTTCGCAGGGACAGGACAGCCAGACTGTATTCTATTATGTCCCGTTTGCCACGTTGAGCGGTGGTGGCCAGATCGTGCCGATGAATATCCCACCTCTCACCAACGCCAGGGCTATACCTGAAGCAGCTTTACGGCCAGCGGTGAGACCATAAATTATATAAATGGATTAATCAAAAAAGCGCAGTGGAAAGGCTGCGCTTTTTTGATTCGCACAGATTGCAGTCATGGCGTTTCTGAAACAGACAAAACTTCGACAACCAGGTCCGTGCC
>JBFGQG010000022.1:0-15914 GCA_041564295.1 Anaerolineales bacterium
ACAGACAACTGCCAATAACCATGCTAGATAGTGAAATCCCGATTTGTTCTTCATTTATTTCTACGGTTCCGGTTCGACATCGGTGAAGTACCCAATGAGTGCCCTGCACGTAAGGTTCGTTAATAGGAAACCGGCCTGGACAGCAGATTAGAAGCCAGGTGGCGCAGAATCCCTCAAAAGGTCTCTGCGCTTGCAACCCGGCCACCTGTGCAATTGAGTAAGTTACGAATTATTATCCCGAAAGCGAATATATGAGTATAAAAAACATACCATACAATACCCTGTGAAAAGATTAAGCCATCTCAAAGAAAATTTCACCACCAGACCACTCTCAAGAAAGCGAAGAGCGGAACCGATGAAGGGTTCCGCTCTTTCGGATTTCAGGTATCCATTTTCCCGGTTTATTCTTCCAGATCCCGGAGTAGTTCTTCGTCCTTTTTCAGGTTTCGCCAGCGTGAAACGAGGCTCAGGAAATACAGGAACATAGAGCCGAAGATAACGGCATATCCGAAAATCATATAACTGGTGGTTTCTGCAGGGCCTTGTTGGAATAACATTGTTTACCTCTTGCTTGATTCAAATTTTCAGCTGGTCAGGCCATCACTTTCATCTTCAACTGCTCGATTCTTTCGGTAAACCTTCCGAGTCGGACGCGATTCCAGAACAGGTCGATGAAAATGACCGTGAAAGTGAACAGCGCAAAGAAGAACGTCACACGCATCGGTGCAGTCATATTGAAAGAGCCCAGCGCATCCGGATCCCCCGTGCCGATCACGACAGGGTGGATCGTGCGCCAGATACGGATCGAGAAATAGCTGATCGGCACGCTGACGAAACCCAGGATGGCATAGACGGCGCCAAAACGGGCACGGCGGACGGGATTTTCAATCCCCTGGCGGAGCATCAAGTACGCTGCGTAGATCAACTCCATGATCGTTGCCGTGACGAGGCGCGGGTCCCACGTCCACCAGGTATTCCATATCGGTCGTGCCCATATAGAGCCGGTCACGATGTTAATGAAAGAGAACACCAGTCCAAGTTCAACCGCGGCGAGACCGATCGTGTCCCATTTCAAATCACTCGTTCGCAGGAAAATGACGCCAACAACGGTGGCGATGAAAAAGCTGAGAAAACCGACCCAGCCAGACGCAACGTGAAAGTAGAACACACGCTGGACGTTGCCCATCACCATCTCCATCGGGGCGTAAAAGAAAACAAGGTAGGATGCGACCAACAACAGGACGATACTGGTCACATCCAGGATTTTCAAGGCAAGTGGTTTTGTTGTCATTTTGCTTTCCTTTCGTATCGTGGTATTACTCTTCTACGATGTAATCAAAGAACATAAATGCCAGGGCAATGAAGATCAAATCATACACCACAAGCAGGTTCAGCGAACCCCAGATCTCCGTCATAGGAAGCCCTTCAAGGAATCCGGTGCTCGCTTTCACGGCGGAAAGCAGCACGGGGACCACAAGCGGGAACAGCAGGATCGGCAGCAGTACGTCGCGCGTGCGCGTCTGGACTGCCATGCTCGCCAGGAGTGTACCCACTGCGACGTACCCGATTGAACCGAGGACGATCACCAGAATTAGGCCGGGGTTGAAGAGGTTGACATTGTACAGCACACTGTAGATCGGCAGCACAATTGCCTCAACGAGGAACATGAAAATCAGGTTGCCGACTGCTTTTCCAAAGTAGATCGAACTGCGGTCGACTGGCGCGAGGAGCAAGCCGTCCAGACAGCCGCGGTCCTTTTCAATCGCCAGTGAACGGTTCAAACCCAGGGTCCCTGCAAAAGCAAAAGTGACCCAGAGCACGCCGGCAGTGACCTCCTGGCGCGTCCTTGGGTTCAGATCCAGGGAAAAGTTGAAGATCAGGATCACGAGCAGCGCGAAAACGAGCATCGCAGATATCAGTTCCCTGCTGCGCAGTTCAGCTGCGAGGTCTTTCCAGACGATGGCTGTCAAGGAGCGGAAATACGCTTTGACCGGGCTAATGGACATTGACAACCTCCCGGTAGAACTTGAGCAGGTTGTTCGGGCCCACCTGATTCCTGTTTGCGGAAGCGGCAATTACGCCCCGGGAAATCACGTCAAAGCGCGAAGCCAGCTCCGCGATGCGCGAGAGGTCGTGCGAAGTCATGACGATCGTCTTTCCCTGGCCGGCAATCTTCAAGAGGACCTGATCCAGCATGGAGCTGGCATCCTGGTCGAGCCCTGTGTACGGTTCATCGAACAGAATGACGTCCGGATCGTGGATCACGGCCCGCCCTATTGAAAGGCGCTGCTGCATCCCACGGGAAAAGGTCCGCACCAGGTCCCGCTGCCTGCCTCTCAGGCCAACCAGGTCGAGGATTTCTACAATCCGGTCACCAAGGTCGGACAAGCTGTACATTTTTCCGTAAAACTGCAAGTTTTCTTCTGCGGTCAGGTCACCGTAGAGCAGAGGTTGATGCAGTACGACACCCAACCTCTGCCGCACTGCAGCTGATTGCTGCGGCAGACGGAACCCTGCAATATTGACTTCGCCCAGCGAGGGCGCGGACAAGGATGCCAGCACCCTGAGGAAAGTCGTTTTACCTGCGCCGTTCGGCCCTAACAAAGCTACGAATTCACCGCTGCCAACCTCGAAGTTCAATCCGCGCAAGATGGTCTTCGGGCCGAAGCGTTTTATTAATTTATTGACTGATATCATCATCATTCTGACCAGGCAGTTCGCTGCGCTGCAATTAAAGCACTTCTTCCAATCGCTGTTTGAGCAAACTGCGCTGCTTCAGATAAGCTCCCTCCGGAAGATCACCTGCCCTGTAAAGTTCGTCGAGCGCGATGATGGCATCCATTAATTCTTCAGCATTCATGGCCAGGACATGTTCAGGCACCGGCTCTTCTTCGAAATCAAGTTCGTCCACATTGGCAGCCTGCTGGCGGCGATACAGCCACCCGCCGGCGACGACCAGCGCCACGCCGAGTGCGGTCATACCGATGGTCAAACCGCTCCCGGACCCGGTTGTAATCCCGCCCGCGTTCTCCCCGAACTGCGGCGTGCCGGAAAGTGCAACCGGCAGCTTTGTGCCGGCATCTAAACCACCGCCCGTGAACAGTTCATACTTATAGGCCTGCCCGTCAATATCACGTGTGCCTGCTGAAACGAGCGTATCGCTGCTCATCTTTACGCCGACTTCCGGCAGCATGACTACCAGTGCACTCACGGGCATGTCGAGCGCCTGGTCGAGTTTAAAGTTTCGACCGTACGGCAGGTCAAAGGAAAAGAGGATCTGGTGGGTGCCAATACCCGGTTGGATACCGCGGATATCACCGAAACCGCCTTCAGTTTCGATAAAGAAAGTTCCAAGCGCACCATCTTCGAACTGAAGGTTCTGTGCGCCAGGCGGCAGCTTAATTTCGATCGTCGGCTCGCCGGGTTGGGCAGCCGCGATCACTCTATCGGTCGGATTGGTGACGAGGATCAATTCAGCGATGCGGATCGTATCCGTAGAAACGAATTCCATGAAAATGTGCAGCCGGTCCACGCTCAACGCCGAATGGTCCGTCGATTTGTCATACACGGAAATTTCGACGAAGAGGTCCTGGAATTCTGCCCCGACGACGGCCAGATCGGATGTATATGTAGAATCGCCATAATCCACTGCAACGAGATATGCACGGCCTTCGGGCATCGGTACGGCGTCGAAAATGAAGCCGCCCAGATTATCGACCGTTACAGTTTTTGTGATCGCCTGCTGGAACTGGTCGAATCCGTACAGCGTGACCTCAAGGTCTTCCGGCAGCGTCCCACCAGACATGTTGAGCACCTGTCCGACAATGTCGCCGATACGATCTCCCGCCGATTCCACGGCAACGCTTGCGCCGGGGACCGGGGGCTCTTCAGCCTCCAGGTTCGTGGTCCCGGGGATTTCCGGCTCCTTTACGACAACTTCGGTCTGTTCGAAAGTGAGAGACCGCACATAGGTGGCCATTGCTAACAGCTGGGTTTCGTTGAACGAATTTTCGAACTGCGGCAGGTCCGGCGTCAGTGGGTGAGTGATGCCGAAGATCAGGTCATTCAAGGACCGTTCTGCCATGAGCGCCTGGTCTGTGAACGCTGGTGTGTTGAAGGAAAGGCTTGCTGCTGTTGCACCGTCCGCTTCACCGCTGGTGCCGTGACATTCAGCACAGTTGGCCTGGTAAAGCTCACCCCCATTAGAAATCAATTCCTCATTGATACTCAATCCGAACGCATACGCGACCACGTCCCAACGCTGCCGGTCGGTAAGGCTGTTGAACGGCGGCATATATTTTTCAATATTTCCGTTCGTCACCTGGCGATACCAGTCTTCCGGGGTCCGCAGGCGGGCCAGGTCGATATCGCCGATCGGTGCGACAGGGTTTGGCAGGTCGGACGCTTTCGGTCCGTCCCCAAACCCTGATGGGCCGTGGCAGGGCTCACATTTTTCCGTAAAGATGGCTTCCCCGGCCGACGGATTCGGGGGCATAAACGGGAAATACATGACCTCTGTTGGCGCAGTTGAGGGGACGGGTGTTTTGTAAACGTAGCCGGGCGGAGGCGTGATGTCCTCTGCAAGAGAATAGCAGGCTGTCAGGCTGGCGACAACCAGGAACAGAATGGTCAAACGTAATCTTTTCATGTGTAGTAAGGGTTCCCTATATCCTGAGCAAAGACCTGTTCTAATTAATCGTCGCGCCGCATTTAGAACAGAACTTGTCTGAGCGCTGGGTGGCCTGTCCGCATTGGGAGCAGAATCCCCCGGTCTTCTCGTTCTTTTCACGTTTGCGGGCAGCGATCATCCGCTCGAGTTCGTCGTCTGCGGCCAGCGGCTGCCTGGGTCCCGAAGCTGCTGAAGCGCGGCGGTCTGCAATGGCACGTTCAACTGCATCAGAGACTTTAGGGCGCGAATTGCGAATATTGATTTCGAGTTCATCGAGTGCTTTGATGATTTCGCTCCCTTTCAAAAGCATCTCTTTTCGCTGTGCCGTGTAATCTTCCTCTGGGATTTTGCCGAGTCTGAAGTCAAAATCTAATTCCTGCAGGATATTCAAAACGTGTTCTCGCTCTGCCAGCAGCGTGGACCTCTTGCGGTCCAGGCTGGTCACACTGCCGGATTGTTTATCCAGCAGCGGTTTACCGATAAAAAATGCCACGAGCAGAAGGACGCTGAGATTTAATAGAATTGAGCCGAGATCCATGATGTGTTTTACTTTTCCAGAATATTGTCAATCGTTGAAGTGATTTCTCCAAGCGATGTAAAAGGTCCGATTTTCGTGAAAGCGATCATGCCGTCGCGATCAATAAAATATGTTTCGGGGACTCCACTGGCGTGGAAATCATCGTATATCCTCTGGCCCAGGTCCGGGCCGTTCGGATAGGTGATGTTAAATTTTTCGAGATAGGCCATCGCTTCCGGTCTTGTGTCGACATAATCGACTCCCAGAAAGATCACGTCGCCGCTCGGCTCGTACATTTCCCAGGCTGTCTGCAGGTCGGCGGCTTCCTGCTCGCATGGTTTGCACCAGGATGCCCAAAAATTGACGATGACGACCTTCCCTTTCAACTCTGAGAGGCTGTACTGTTCACCTTCGAAGGATGTCAGCGTGAAATCAGGTGCAGGTTCTCCAGCAGCTACCGGATTGACCTGCGTATTGCGCAGACCTATTGCCATGAGGACCAGTAAAGCGAACACGCCGATCCAGATGGCAAACCACCCGAGAGACGAGCGGCGCGCAGACGCTTCCTGCACTTCTATATTGATGTCGGTTGTTGTATCAGACATGTTGTTCTCTTTATCAGGTATTGAGCGTAAAGGATACGCTCAGACTCCTCAATAATCAAGTTATCGGGATTGTTTGTGCTTGCTTTTAATTTCCCTGATCTCTTCTTCTGTGAGGTCCGGGATGGATTCTGTTTCTGTAATCCCCAGGGCTTTCCGCTGCGCGGTCCTCCAACGTGCAAGCCTGTCGCCGATCACTGCCTCGTAGCCCTGGTCGGACGGCTCGTAAAAAACCGTGCCGAGGACTTCCTGAGGCAGATATTGCTGGGCCGTGAAATGGTCCGGTTCGCTGTGCGGGTACAGGTAACCCTGTCCGTGACCGAGTGCAGGGCCATCGCGGTTGCTGTCCCTGAGGTGCAGCGGGACGTCGGTTTTTCCTTCCTTTTCGATCATTTCAAAGGCTTTGAAATAATGCGTGGTCGTGTTTGATTTCGGGGCAGTGGATAAATAAAGTGTTGCATGAACGAGGGGGAATATCCCTTCGGGCAGGCCGACATAGTCGTAAGCCTGGGCAGCTGCCGCAGCAACCACGAGGCCGTTCGGATCGGCCATTCCGATGTCTTCACCGGCCAGGATCAAAAGTCGCCGTACGATAAAGCGCGGATCTTCGCCGGCATAAAGCATTTTTGCAAGCCAATAAAGCGCTGCGTCCGGATCGGACCCGCGCACGGATTTAATGAAAGCGGAAATGGTATCGTAATGAGCGTCGCCGTCTTTATCATACAGCACGGCCCGGCGCTGGATAGACTCCTGTGCAACTTCGAGGCTGATCCGGATCGCGCCGTTTTCACCTGCCGGCGTCGATTCGACGGCCAGTTCGAGCGCGTTGAGCGCGTTGCGAGCGTCGCCGCCGGCGACATTGATCAGGTGTGCAAAGGCCTGTTCATCGACTTCAACCTTGCGCTTACCGTAGCCGCGCTCAGGATCCAGCAGGGCGCGCTCGAGCAGTGTCTTCACATCTTCATCTTCCAGTGACCGCAGTTGGAAAATCCGCGAGCGGGAGACCAGTGCACTGATCACCTCAAAATAAGGGTTTTCAGTCGTCGCGCCAATCAGTGTAACTGTGCCATTTTCAACATGCGGCAGGAGGGCGTCCTGCTGCGCCTTGTTCCAGCGATGGACCTCGTCCACAAACAAAATCGTCCGTTTTTTATAGAGTTTACGGCGTTCCTGGGCCTCACCGATAACGCGCCGCAGCTCAGCGACGCCGCTGAGCACCGCTGAAATCGTCTCAAAATGGGATTCAGTATGGTTGGCAATCACCATCGCCAACGTAGTCTTTCCCGTTCCTGGTGGCCCCCATAGAATGATTGAAGAAAAAAGCCGGTCGGACTCAATCGCGCGTCGAAGCAGACGCCCTTCACCGATGATGTGCGACTGCCCGGCGTACTCTTCGAGGGTCCTGGGACGCATGCGGGCTGCCAGCGGGGCTTCATTGTTCAACCGTTGCTTGAGGGCGTGGTCGAAGAGGTCCATTGAGCGGATTGTAACATGCAGCAATTAAATGAATATAAGGACAAATGGTCCTAATTTAATGGGTCAAAGTGCCTGAAAAGAATGAAAAAACAGGGATTCGGGAGGGTTAAATTAATTGAGTATGAGAAGGACGATGGGGCGACCATTTAAGCCTTGTGAAGTGACCTGTTGAGATTGGAATGCGATAGAATGTAGGTCCTTAGAAAGGTAATCGATGAATCCTTCAAAATCTAACATCTCTCTTGAGCGGCAACTTGAAATGATACGCCTGGCGGCCCTCACTTCCCCTGGTGAGACATCAACGGCACTCCGCAGTGCCGTTGAAGCAGATGCTGCGCTGCGGGATGGAGGACGGCGGGAAGCGCCGGTGGAGGAGATCCCGCAGGAACTTACCGGCTTTCTCACAAAAGTTTCTGCGAACGCGGCCGGCATCACCACTGAGGACCTCGCCGCCCTCCAAACGGCAGGATATTCCGAGGATGCCATCTTCGAAATCTCGGTAAGCGCCGCGCTTGGCGCCGCCTTCGCCCGTCTTGAGCGCACATTGGAATTGCTGGACGGAGGTGATTCATGAAGTTGAAGGTGCTGACGCGCAAGAATACATGGTGGATCCGGCAAGCTGCAGAACTGGCGAAGGCTCCGATTGGGCCGATAGCCGTGATGCGCTACAGGCCGGATTTCTTCGGTCGGCATTATGCATTGCTGTTTAGAGATTACCTGGAGAAACCCAAATATTGGGTGAAGGGTGAAACAGAGTTATTTGCTGCTTTCGTCTCAAGACTGAACCGGTGCGAATTTTGAGTGCTCTCTCACGGTGCAGTTGCATCGTTGCATTTCGGTGATGACCTTGTTGACCGGGTACTCAAAGACTGGCGCAGCGCTCCGGTGAGCGAATCGCTCAAGGCAGTGCTCGCTTACCTTGAAAAATTGACCCTGCACCCTGCTGATGTTGGGCCGGATGATATTTCCGCTCTTAGACGGGCGGGGATTTCCGATGGCGCTATCGTAGAAGCTGCAGTTGTATGTTTCATTTTTTCGGTCATGAACCGTCTCGCAGATGCATTCGGTTTTCGATCCCCATCCGGTCCGGCGAAAAAGAGCGGCGCAAGGATTATCAAATTGTTCGGTTACCGGGCTGCGGTGTCTAAACCTTCGAACGAATGAGCATTCTGCACATCCTCCCGGGCTAAAATGCGAAATAAGTGAGATTTATGTTTCAGGTCGCCAGAAGATTCTCGAAATTTCTGATTGCTATCTTTCTCGTCGCCGTTGCCGGATTGGCCCTGGGGACCGCCTATTCGTTGGCAGCCTCTTACGAACCGTCTGAGACAGCACTCGATGCGCTCGTTTCGGACTCTTTCGTTTCCGTCACCACAGGAAATAGATTGATTGTTTTCGCGCCGGTTGGAACAACTCCTGAGACCGGCCTGATTTTTTATCCCGGTGGGTTGGTGGACTTTAGAGCCTATGCACCGGTGCTCAGGCGTATTGCGAGTCAGGGTTACAGCGTTTTCACTCCTGCCATGCCATTAAATCTTGCTTTTCTTGACAGCAATGCCGCAGATAAGATTATTTCTGAACACCCGGAAATTAAGCACTGGGTCATCGGTGGGCATTCGCTGGGCGGGGTCGCCGCGGCAAGCTACACTGAACAATCAACCGTGATCGAAGGGGTTATCTTTTGGGCGTCTTATCCTCAGGGAGCAGGTCTGCGCGATCGTTCGATCAAAGCGCTTTCTATCTATGGAACGCACGACGGCCTCATTTCATCGGATCAAATCAATCGCTCCCGTGAGAATCTCCCTGCGGAAACACTATACATCGCCATCGAAGGTGGAAACCACGCTCAGTTCGGTTCGTACGGGCTGCAAAATGGTGATAATATCTCTTCTATCTCGCCTGAGATGCAATTCGACCGGATCGCAGCAATAACCTCCGCCTTTCTGGCAGAAATATCAGACTAGTCTAAGGATGTGTGGGCTGGCTCCCGGAGGGCAGTTAATTTATTTGTAGCCGTAGATTACGCTTAACTGCAGCCTCCAACCCCTAGACCTTCAAACCTGCTCACCAATATACCAATGGCTTCCTGCTCACTCTCCTCCCACAATTCCGGCGAACAGCTGTTCGCTACTGCAGCCCGCGCGGATACCTGGTTCTTACTCGAGCACGCTCAGACATACGGCAGGGAGGCGCTGGCGGAAAGCGGGTTGATCGACGTAGTCCGCAGACATCTTGATAAAGCGGCAGAATCGGTCGGAAACGGGCGTATACAGCTCATCAAGCGCAATGGGGTGGAACCTGAGAATGGCGTGGCTTTTTTTGTCTCGGTGAACCACGAAGAACAGCCGAACCTTTATGAATTCCATCTCGATAAGGTGGAGGACCTGCTCGACCTGGACCTCGAAGCCGTCGCAAACGAAGACGCGGCCTATCACGGTCACGATCGAACTCGCCCGTTATTCCTCGTCTGTACGAATGGAAAACGCGACCCATGCTGCTCGCGCCTGGGTATGCTTCTTTATCGCGAGATGCGCAGGCATTTCAAAGAAGATGTCTGGCAGACCTCACATGTAGGCGGTCACCGCTTTGCCCCGAACGTTGTCGTGCTGCCCTCCGGAGCAAACTACGGTTACGTCGGGCCGGGTGACCTGGCGCTCATTGTCGAAGCTGCGAACGCGGGCAGGCTGCACCTGCCGAACTACCGCGGGCGTTCGTGTTACGCAAAGCACGTCCAGGCCGCCGATACTTTTCTGCGCAGACATACAGCGCAAGCCGACCTGCTGCAGTTCAAGTTGATCGAAAGTGAGGCGTTAGAAGAAAATCTCTGGATGCTCCACTTCACAGACCGATTTTCCAACCGTTCGTACTGCGTCCGGATCCGCAGCATCCCGGCAGCCGTTATGGTCCAGAAATCTTGCAGCGAAACGGGTGAGGTACCGATAAGCCAGTTTGTGGTTGAGGAGATAAGGGAGTTTTAGCACCAGGCCTGTCCGGAGCCTTGCACTGAACGGAAGCAGAAAGGGAAAAGAGGATCTGATCCGGTTTCCGGGTGCGCGGATTCTGGATCTTTCGTCTTGACTCCCGTCCCGAACCTCGCTACAATCGAACCATCTTTAAATCTTTGAAAGGAGGCGCAGTCACATGACACAAGTGAAAAACAACACCCGCATCATTGCATTGATCGCGCCTCTGGCCGGAGAAGCGTAGTCTCTCTACACGTTACGTTTCCCATTTTCCTGCCGCAGGCGCTGACGATGTCCTGTGGCCGTTTTATTTAATAGGCAGGTTGACGATACGCGGACGCCCACAGGATTTCCCTGTGGTTTTTTTTAACCATAGGGGCGCGGACTTGTCAGCCTGCAGTAAAACTTCAGGAAAAGGAACGATGTCTCGAAACAATAATTTCGACCAGTTCGATCATTTTGAAGAATACGACGAAATAGAAAGGCGAATGCCCCATATGCGGAACCGGATCAAGCGAAAAAATCGCCCACGCCTTAAAGACAAATACCATATCATCGATGAGCCGGAGGTCGTCAAGGCGATTAACGAGCAGGCGGATGACCGCCGTACGCTCGATATCACTTATCGCGCGTCGAAGACCGAGGCCATCTGGCTGAGCGAATCCCTCGGTGGTATGTTCGAACACCAGTGGTTCGATGACGTCCTGCAAATCGTCAAGGGCGGGAAGGAAGCTTCGGTCTACATGTGCAAAGGCAACGCCACGACGGGCATGGATCTACTGGCTGCGAAGGTATACCGGCCGCGCATGTTCCGCTCCCTCCGCAACGACTCCCTTTACAGGGAAGGGCGCAAGATGCTTGATGAAGACGGGCTCGTCATCCGGCGGGAAGGTCCTTTGAAAGCGATCCGCAATCGGACAAACCTGGGCGACCGGCTGATCCACCAGTCCTGGATCATGCACGAGGTCGAAGCGATGAAACGCCTTCAAGTGGCCGGTTTCGACGTCCCGGCCGTCTTCGCGAATGGCGACAATGCGATCCTCATGGAATACATCGGCGACGCTGATATGGCGGCCCCGCTACTCCATGATGTCCATCTGGAACCGCCGGAAGCCCAGATCTTGTTCGAGCGAGTCTTGCATAATATCGAGGGTATGCTTGCGTTAGATCTCATCCATGGGGATCTCTCCGCATTCAATATTCTGTATTGGAATGGTGAGATCAGCATCATCGATTTCCCGCAGGTCGTTTCCCCGGACGGCAATCGCTCGGCATACGAGATCTTCAGCCGCGATGTGCTGCGCGTGTGCGAATACTTCGAGCACCAGGGGGTCCGCAGCGATCCTGTGAAGCTGGCACGCAACTTGTGGCTTCTGCGTGGAAAGCGCATCGCCCCCGAAGCCGACCCGGCCTTCCTCGACCCGGACGATGAGGACGATCTGAACTATTGGCGCAAGTACAAGTAAAAGAAGGTCTTCTTGACGGAGGTAACAGATGAAAGCCATGCCTGTATTAGAAACCGACCGCCTGCTCGTCCGGCCTTTCCGGCTGGACGAGTTCGAGGCGGTTTATCAGATGTTCGATGAACAGATTTATTCGCCCGGCTGGCCGCGGGAAATCCGGGAAGAATGGCTGCAGTGGTGCGCGCGCAACCCGCGCGGCCTGGAGCTTGTCAGGCAGCCGCCATACGGCGATCGCGCGGTCACGCTGAAAGACGGGACGCTCGTGGGTTCCGCAGGAATCGTGCCGTATTTCATCCCCCTCGGTCAGCTGTCTGGTTTTGGCAGGAATGAAAATGCGTTGAGCCAGGCGGAAGTCGGTCTGTACTGGGCTTTCGCTCCCGCACACCGGCGAAAAGGTTACGCAACGGAAGCGGCGCGGGCGCTCGTCGAGCACCTGTTTCGCGTGGAGCGTTTGAACCGCGTGATCGCAGATACGAGTTATGACAACGTCGCTTCTCAAGGCGTCATGCGCAGGCTCGGAATGCGGCTCGAACGGAACCCATTTAAAACTCCAGAGTGGCTGCAGGTCGTCGGAATTCTGGAAAATGATGTTTTTAAGAGGGCCCTGCGCAAGGCTTAAGCCTTGCGAAGGTCCTCCGATTCAAGGGCCACATTCATGAGACGTCTCTCGCCCAGCCGTATTTATTACACGCACGCTTTCTGGTTCAGACTGGCCAGTTCGATAGTGTTCACTTATTACATGGTCTTCCAGGTTGAAGTTGCCCTACTGACGCCGCTGCAAATGGTGCTTGTCGGGACGGCACTGGAGGTATCCGCTTTCGTCTTCGAAATACCCACCGGTATCGTCGCAGACCTGTACAGCCGCCGCCTTTCCGTCATTATTGGCGTTTTTATCACCGCAGTCGGTTATGCAATCCAGGGCGTACCGAACTTTATCGTAATCGTGATCGGTTCGCTGCTATGGGGACTCGGGTATACATTTACCAGCGGCGCACACCAGGCCTGGATTACGGACGAAATCGGGGTCGAGAACATGGGGAAAGTTTTCCTCCGTTCCCGTCAATTCGGCCAGGCCGGCACCCTGATCGGAATCCCGGTCAGCGTATTCCTGGCACAATTCAGCCTGGGGACACCCATCATTGCCGGCGGTGGGCTCCTCCTGCTGCTCGGTTTCTTCCTGATAGCTTTTATGGGCGAGGAAAATTTCTCACCCGTCAGACCGGAAGAGCGGGGGACGTGGCGCGAAATGCGGCGTACGTTCTCCGAAGGTATCACAGTGGTCCGCAAACGCCCGGTGCTGCAGGGTTTTCTGCTGATCGGCTTATTTGTCGGCCTGTACAGCGAAGGGTACGACCGGCTCTGGACCGCCCACCTCCTTGAAAACTTCACTTTTCCGGACCTCTTCGGACTCGATTCGATTGCCTGGTTCGGCGTGCTGCGCATCGCAACCATCGTCCTCAGCATCGGATTCAACGAAATGGTCCAACGCCGTCTGGACCTCGCGAGCATTCACAAATCGGTTCGCATGCTGCAGTGGCTCTACACAGGCATGATCGGCGGACTGGCTGTGTTCGCATTGACCAGCAGCTTCCCCCTGGCCGTCCTCCTGATGCTGACTTTCGACGTCTGCAGAGGACTCACTTTTCCGATCCAGGAAACGTGGACCAACCAGTTCATCGATTCAAAGGTGCGTGCTACAGTGCTGTCGGTCCAATCACAGGTGGACGCCCTGGGCCAGATGTCCGGCGGGCCGGTGATCGGTAGTATAGGGAATGCGTTCGGCCTGCGCGCCGCGCTTTCCCTGTCCAGCGCGATCCTTCTTCCAGTACTGCCGCTCTACCAGAATACGCTCAAACAGGATGTTGTGGTCGTTGAAGGCAACCGGTAATATTTTCCTGATCCGTTACAATTAATAAAGACCCATCCTTCAGGAGGACTAATGGCAAAGATCAAAAGCATCGTCTACCAACCCGAAGGGCGCAGATATGCGGACCCGTTCGGTGATTTCATGCGCGTTCAAGTAGATTCGGCCGAACTGGTGTCCGACCACGGCATTCGCGGCGACCACAAAGCCGGAAGGAGCAAATCTCGCCAGGTCAACCTGCTGACGAGTGATTGGCTGGAAGAAATGGAAGAGTCCGGCTACAGGACTGCTCCCGGCGAATTCGGCGAGCAGATCGTGGTTGAAGGCGTCCGTTTCTCGGAACTAAAAACCGGGCTGCGCCTCGCAATCGGCAAATCCGCCATCATAGAGCTCACGAAACCGCGCACAGGCTGTGAACGACTTGAAGCTGCTCAAGGGAAACCAATCCCTACGCCGATCAAGGCCGCGATCGGTTTTATGGCCACTGTGATCGCCGGCGGTCCATTACGGGCTGGCGACGAGGTGCGCATCCTCACATCCGATCCGGCTTGAGGTGCTATGCGGTCAGAACCGCCTGGTTTTCGGTTTCGCACATTTCTCGAGTTTTTGGGGCGTGATCTCGGAAAAGAGATCACGTCGCTGGTATTTCATCCTGCAGGCGAAGACAGCTACGGTTACATCGCACAAGATTCTCATGGCCAGAAATATTACGTGAAACTGCGGCGCCGCGGCAGAAGGAAACCTTGCGAGCAGAGTCTCCGAGCTGCATTCACGCTCCGGCATTCCTGTGGTTTAGACTTTGTCCTCGCACCGCCTGAACGGGATCTGGTTTTCTTTACCGGTCCGGACTTCGAAGCGGTTATTAAGGCCTATCTGCGCACGGCGAAACATGAATTTCCGCTATCTGCACGCCGTTTTGCTTACTATTTATACCGCTGGGACCTCGGCGAGATTGCCGATAACGCATCCCGGATCCTGTTCGAAGACCTATCCGAATCGGACAGAAATAATGCCTGGGCTGAGTTACAGCAATACCTGCCTCTGCGCACCGACGCGCTTGACAGGCAGACAGCGCATGTGAGAGAAATTCTTTACGCATATGAACGAACCTAAAACTTCTGACGTTCTCCGTGCCTTGCGCGCCAACATCTCGGTGCGCGCGCATTCAATACGCCGTTTCCAGACAGGCCTGGCACATTACGTTTATGAAGTGATGACGGATGGTGATCCCCTCGTCGTCCGCATGGCAAACCCGGGCCGCAAGCACGGTCTCCCTGGCGCCATCTATTGGTACCAACGACTCAAAGATCTCGGTGTGCCGCTTCCGGCACTGATCGGCCACGATCTTAATGCACCGTTCCCGTACATGATTCTGGAAAGGCTGCCCGGACGTGACCTTGGCGCGGTTTACGCTTCCCTTACTCGCCCGCAGAAAAAGAACCTTGCAGCCGAAATCGTCGACATACAGGACCGAGTTGCTGCCCTGCCGCAGGCCGCCCATTATGGTTGGTTGGATGAATACGAAAATCCCTCGAAACCGTTCCCAAACTGGCGCGCCGTGCTTGAGTCCGGACTGGTCGAAGCGCACGAATATATCGTCCAGATCGGCATTTTCCAACCCGAGTGGGTCGTGCGTGTACGTGCAGCTTCAGCGGCATACGAAAGTTATTTTGATGAAGTCGCTCCAGCGCCTTTCCTCGACGATACAACCACGAAAAACGTCATCGTCCATGGTGGAAAACTTTCCGGAATCGTAGACGTAGACAATGTTTGCTTCGGAGACCGGCTTTACGTCCTCGCGCTGACGCATATGTCATTGCTCGCCAGCGGTCACGATACGATCTATATCGATGCCTGGGTGGAAGGTTGGGACCTCAACGAATTTAAGCTGCGCGTGATGAATCTGTACACGGCCATGCACGGTGTTTATTTCATGAGCGAAATCGGGCGTACGTTCAACAAGAACAGGCCAGAAGCTGGCAATAAAGAAACTGTTGATCGTTTGAATGCTGCCCTTCCCATGCTGCTCGACCGCGTCTGAATCAAACCAGGTCCTCCAGCACTGCTGCCAGCCTCGGGACCGGCTCCCATCCCGGTTCATTATCCTCAATCCCCCACCAAACTGAGAGCACGTCCTGCGCAAAGCACCAGGCGGTTAGTCGCTGCCTGTCAAAGCCAAATATTTCCGATAACAGGGCAATTCTGCGAAGGGTCAGCTTCATTAAGGCCCTGTCATCCAGTTTTTCAAGGTCAGGATTCCGCAGCAGCGCGCCGATTTCGTATTCGCGCTCCCCGATCAGGCCTTTGGGATCCAGCGCCAGCCAGGGCTCCCGCTGCCCACGAAGGATGTTGAAATGGTG
>JBFGQG010000023.1:0-15794 GCA_041564295.1 Anaerolineales bacterium
CGATCCACATGCAAACCTGGCAAGTTTTAAGCGTTCCGCTGCCCCGGCAGATAACTGTATGCAACCGAAGAAGATAGAAGCGATCCACATGCAAACCTGGCAAGTTTTAAGCGTTCCGCTGCCCCGGCAGATAACTGTATGCAACCGAAGAAGATAGAAGCGATCCACATAAAACTTGCCAGGTTTAGTAGTGCTGCTTGCAACGGAAGAATATAGAAAAGATCCCCATAAAACTTGCCAGGTTTGAAAAGTATTAATAACGCTTTCCAGCCCATAAATATCGAGTACAATGAGATTCCTCCGGCGGTATCGTCTCACACGAACGGCACGGAGAATGATACGAAAATCTCATACCGAATCCCAGGAAACGAACACTGGAGAACCGGCCCCTACCCATATGGAGGGTACCATGACAACCGCACCTATTTCCCCAACCCCAATTAAGACGCGCAAGAAAGTCACTACCCGTACGTTCGCTGATAAGAAACGCACAGGCGAACCGATCACGATGTTAACCGCCTACGATTACCCGACCGCAATCGCCGTCGACCGGGCGGGAGTAGACTCGATCCTGGTCGGCGACTCACTGGGTATGGTCGTGCTCGGGTACGAAAACACGCTCCCCGTCACCATGGAAGACATGCTCCATCACTGCAAGGCCGTCGCCCGGGGGGCGGAATTTGCGCTCCTGGTCGGCGACATGCCCTTCATGTCATACCAGGTATCCATCGACCAGGCCGTGACCAATGCCGGCCGGTTTTTGCAGGAAGCCGGCATGCACGCCGTCAAACTTGAAGGCGGGCGCGAGCGCGCAGGAGCCGTTGCAGCCATCACAGGCGCAGGCATCCCTGTTATGGGCCACCTCGGGTTGACACCTCAAAGCGTCAATGCCCTCGGAGGATTCAGCGCCCAGGCAAAGACCGTTGAGCCCGCCCGCCGCCTGATCGACGACGCCCTCATCCTTCAGGACGCAGGGGCATTCTCCCTCGTCCTCGAATCGATCCCGGCCCAGCTGGCCGAACTGGTCTCGAAAAAGCTTGATATCCCGACGATCGGTATCGGTGCCGGGCTCGGCTGCGACGGGCAGGTGCTCGTTACACACGACCTGCTCGGACTTTTCGACCGGTTCACGCCACGCTTCGTCAAAAAATACACCGACCTGCACTCGATCATCGGCGACGCCATCGAAGATTACCGGCACGACGTCGAAACCCGGCGGTTTCCCGAACAAGCACACAGCGTCTACATGAAAGATGCAGAATGGGAAGCCCTGCTCGACGAAATCGGATAAAAGAGACCGTCCGGATGGACGCCCCCAGACTACTGATCACCGGCACAGGTGCGCTGGCGTCATTATTCGCTGCGCACCTGTCAGCCATTGGCGTTCACGTAACCATGCTGGGCAGCTGGGAGGAAGGTCTCAATGCCCTGCGTACTGGCGGCGTGCGATTGATCGAACCCGGCGGGAAGGAGCTGCGCTACCCCGTCGAAGTGCTCGCCGACCCGGTCGCTTTCCTTCCGGTTGACCTGGCACTTGTACTCGTCAAATCCTGGCAGACAGAACGCGCCGCGAGGCAACTGCGCCAATGCCTGACACTCGACGGCGTGGCGCTGACCCTCCAGAACGGTCATGGAAATTATGAAAAATTAACTGCCGAGCTTGGCGAAGACCGCGTCGCCTTAGGGGTCACGACGACTGGCGCAACTCTGGTCGGGCCGGGCCGGGTACGCCCGGGGGGAAAAGGGTATATCGCCGTAGGAAAGCACGCCCGGACAGAACATTTGCTTGAGCTGCTGGTCAAAGCGGGCTTCGATGCCAGCGAAACGACCGATGCAGACAGCCTCGTCTGGTCAAAACTGGTTATCAACGCCGCAATTAATCCCCTGACCGCACTGCTGCGGGTTCCGAATGGAGACCTGCTCGAACGCCGGCCTGCAAGGGCGCTGATGGCCCAACTCGCCCGTGAAGCCGCGGCCGTTGCGGAGGCGCGCGGCACGCCGTTAACATTCACCAACCCGGTCGCAGAGGCAGAAGACGTTGCAAAACGGACGGCAAAGAATCGTTCGTCGATGCTGCAGGATGTCGAACGCGGCGCACCGACGGAGATCGATGCCATCTGCGGCGCGATCGTGGGGGAAGGTTCGCGCCTGGGTGTACCGACACCAGTCAACGCGGTACTCTGGCAACTTGTGCGCGCCGTCGTCTGGTCTGGCCGCTGAAACCGGTATTCGCTTAGAATACGACCAACCTTAATTGAGTGACAAAAGATGCGCACGGTGACCTCCCTTACTGAACTTTCCGCTGCTCGCAGCGAACTGCCCGGCCCGGTCGGCCTGGTACCGACCATGGGCTATCTGCATGAAGGCCATCTTTCCCTTGCCCGAAAGGCGCGGGGAGAGAATGCTTCCGTAATTGCAACAATTTTCGTCAATCCGACACAGTTCGGACCAAACGAGGACCTCAACACCTATCCCAGGGATGAAGCCGGAGACCTTGCGAAGCTGGACGCGGCCGGCGTCGACCTGGTCTGGATTCCCACAGCGGAAATCATGTATCCACCTGGCTATCAGACGATGGTCAGCGTGACGGAAGTGACAAAACAGCTTGAAGGGGCACACCGCCCCGGCCATTTCGAAGGCGTTGCAACCGTGGTTGCGAAGCTGTTCAATGCCACCCGGGCAGACCGGGCATATTTCGGTCAGAAGGACGCCCAACAATCTGTTGTGATCCGGCGGATGGTAAAGGATCTCAACATGCAGGTTGAAATTGTCATCAGCCCGACCGTGCGTGAGGCGGACGGGTTAGCGATGTCCAGCCGCAACAGCTACCTGACCCCCGACCAGCGCAAAGCCGCGAAGGTGCTTTTCCGGGCGCTGTCGGCGGCCCAACAAGTCTATACAGAAGGAGAACGCAGCGGAGACAGGCTGCGTGAACAAATGAAGTCGGTCCTTGCGGCTGAACCACAGGCGAGGCCGCAGTACGTCTCCTGCGCCCACCCCGATACCTTGCTTGAACTCGACCACGTCGACCAGGACATGCTGCTTTCCATGGCTGTTTTTGTGGGGAAGACACGCCTAATAGATAATTTTCTGTTGGAGGGAGGAGAGTGGGTGTAACGAGCCAGAGAACCAGCAGATACAATCTTTCTGACTCGCTGACTCGTGGTTAAATACCCCTATGAACACTACGCCCTCGCCTGCCTACGAAGCCGTGATCGGCCTTGAAATCCACGCGGAATTGCTGACGCGCTCAAAAATGTTCTGTTCATGTCCTGTACTGGATGTAACGGAGGCAGCGCCAAACAGCGCCGTATGCCCGGTCTGCGCCGGGATGCCGGGCACCCTGCCTGTCATAAACGCACGGGCCGTTGATTTCGCACTGCGCGTGGCGCTGGCGCTCGACTGCGAGGTCAAGCAGACCAGCATTTTCGCAAGGAAGAATTATTTCTACCCGGACCTGCCCAAGGGATACCAGATCTCACAATACGAACAGCCGCTGGCGCGCAACGGTCGCCTGACGTTCCGCACCGATAGAGGCGAACGGACCGTGCGCATCCGCCGCGTCCACCTAGAAGAGGATACGGGCAAATCCACCCACATATCCCCGGCCGAAAGTGACGAAGCGGGTGAGAACGACGCCCATTCCCTGATCGACCTGAACAGGGCCGGCATACCGCTGCTTGAAATCGTCACAGAACCCGACCTGCATACTCC
The DNA here is from genome assembly GCA_041564295.1 of Anaerolineales bacterium. GTDB lineage: Bacteria > Chloroflexota > Anaerolineae > Anaerolineales > JABWBV01 > DATDOR01. The sequence goes on from JBFGQG010000023.1 coordinate 3,715, forward strand.
AGAAGAAGTTGGCGCGTATGCGCGTGCGCTGCGGCAGCTGCTCCAGTATCTTGGAGTCAATACCGGCGATATGCAGAAAGGCGTGCTGCGGATCGAGCCGAATATTTCCGTGCGTCTGTCCGGGTCCACTGAACTCGGCACCCGGACAGAAGTCAAAAACCTGAACAGCTTCAGGGCCCTGGAACGCGCCGTGGCCTATGAAATCGAACGGCAAATCGGCGTGATCCAGGCCGGCGGAAAGATCTCCCAGGAAACTGTCGGGTGGGACGAAGCCGAACAGGTGACCGTAATGCAGCGCGGCAAAGAAGAAGCGCATGATTACCGCTATTTCCCGGAACCCGACCTTCCGCCCCTCGTCATCAACCCGGAGTGGCTGGAGACCGTCAGGAACGCCCTCCCGGAGATTCCCTTTCGCCGCTTCAAGCGGTTCCAGAGTGAATATGGACTGACCGAATATGATGCAGAAGTGCTGACCGCTTCCCGTGAAGTGGCAGATTTGTTTGAGAAAACCGTTGCACTGGCGAAAAATGTGGAACCGAAGGTCGTTGCCAACTGGATAACGGGTGAATATTTCGGATTGTTAAACCAGCGCGGCGCAGCGCTGTCCGACTCGGAAATCGGCGCGCAAAGCCTTGCGAAACTCCTGGAGCTCATTGAAGCCGGGACGATCAACCAGGCTTCCGCCAGGCGCGTGCTTACGGGTATGTTTGAGACCGGGCGAGCGCCGCAAGATCTCGTCGACGAATATGGTCTGCGGCAGGTTTCTGACAGCGAAGTCATCGGCGCATGGGTGCGAGAGGTGCTGGCTGAATCGCAGGATAAAGTTGACGAAATTGCAGCAGGGAAAACTGCCCTGACGAACTGGTTATTCGGCCAGGTGATGCGCAGGGCGGGCGGAAAAGCCGATCCGAAGGTGGTGCAAGAGCAGCTTGGAAGCCAGTTGCAAGATATAATTAAGAAGGGGTAACCCCTTATCGGCTAAGTTCCGATAAAAAAATTAGGACTTGGATCCTGAAACGCTACAGCGTACAAAGAGGAGATAGGATGTCTGAAACGATTAACGCATTCGAGATGGCGCAGGCGCAATTCGACGAAGTCGCTGCGAAACTCAATCTCGATCCTTATGTTGCCCAAATTTTGCGGCAACCAATGCGAGAATTTAAATTCCAGATACCCGTTCATATGGACGACGGTACCATGCGGGTTTTTACAGGCTATCGTGTACAGCACAACGATGCTCGTGGTCCGGCAAAAGGTGGTATTCGATTTCACCCATCAGAAACTTTAGATACCGTGCGCGCACTTGCCATGTGGATGACATGGAAGTGTGCCGTTGCCGATATTCCGCTCGGTGGGGGAAAAGGCGGCGTCCCGATAGCGACCTCATCCCTTTCGCTAAAGGAGCAGGAAAATCTCTGCCGCGGATTCATTCGCCAGATCTGGCGGAACATTGGCCCGCTCCAGGATGTTCCCGCACCGGATGTGGGCACATCGCCGCGCATGATGGGCTGGATGATGGACGAGTATTCCAGCATGGTGGGGGAATTCACTCCCGGGGTCATCACCGGAAAACCCGTTGGCGGCGGCGGTTCTCTCGGTCGTAAGGAAGCCACCGGGTTTGGGGTGATCTACACGGTTCGCGAAGCGATGAAACACCTGGGCCTGGAACCCGAAAAGACTGTCGCCGCGATACAGGGCTTCGGCAACGTGGCCCAATATGCCGCCATCGGATTCATTGAGCACCTGAAAGGTAAAGTCATCTGTGTTTCGTGCTGGGATACGGAGGAGAAGCGCCCATTCACAGTGGCTAAGGACGCCGGGATCGACCCGTACTTCCTCCAGAGCATCACGAACGTTTACGGCACGATCGACAAAGACAAGGCCACAGCTGAAGGATACAAGATCGAAGACGGCGACGCCTGGATTTCGAAGGACGTCGACATTTTGATCCCTGCTGCGTTAGAGGGTCAAATTACCGGCGATTCCGTCACGCACATCAGCGACCGCGTCAAGGTTGTCGCAGAAGGAGCAAACGGCCCGACGACCCTGGAGGCCGACGAGATCCTTGAGAATAACAAAGTGTTCGTCATCCCTGATTTCTTGTGCAATGCCGGCGGCGTCACAGTATCGTACTTTGAAGGTGTGCAGAACCAGATGAACTATTACTGGGCGCGCGAGGAAGTGCTGGACCGGCTGAATTCCAGCATGACTCGGGCCTTTGCCAACGTCCTCCAGATGTCCCTCAGGGAAGGCGTGTTCACCAGGGATGCCGCGTATATGGTCGCCATCCGCAGCGTGGTGGATGCGATGGACCTGCGAGGCTGGATTTAGGGTAGATATGAGAAGAGCGGTGTGCGCAGGCGCACTGCTCTTTTTGGTGCTGAAAAAGGAACATTTTCTCAGTAGATAACGTCAGGTTTTTATACCGGCGCTCGCTGCCGGCAGATAAGTTATCATCCGGGTTTCGTTCGTAAGGCTGCTTTTGCAGCCGTTTTACGCGACACAAAAATTTTTATTTGACTCGAACCAAGGCAGCAGGGCACGGCCCTGCGAGGAACAATAAAATGAAAAAAGATCGCTTTCTGCTGGGGATCCTGGTGTTCATTCTCCTGCTTGTCGCTGCAGCCCTGGTGCTGTATTTTTCAGGAAGAACGACTCTAACCTATCTCCCGGAAGAGACGCCGGAGGCAATCGTCCATAACTACGCACTGGCGTTAACAAATGGAGATTTCGATAAAGCGTACGGCTACCTCGCTTCTGGCGAAACAAAGCCCTCCGCGGCGGAATTTCGCAGGATATTTACCCAGATCAACCAGACCCAGAACGCCGGTTTGCGGGTTGGGGCATCCGAAATTGTCGACGAGCAAGCCATCGTCCAGGTGACCATATTATGGGGCAGCACCGGGCCTTTTGATAGCGGCTATAGCTCGCAAGAGAGTGCGATTCTCGTGCAAGAGGGAGGGGCATGGAAAATCCAGCGAGTGCCTTATCCGTTCTGGGATTTCAGCTGGTATAGCGAACCCGTCGTTCCGAGCAAATAAACGCAACGCCCCCGAGATATTCTCATGAAATATAACGAGCGCTTGCAAGGATAAAACCATGCGAACTATACGCAGACTTTACCTGTACCTGGTCGCCGTGATCAGCCTTCAAACGGTCCTGTGGGGCGTGATCAATTTACTGCGCGCGATGCTGGATACCCAGCGAGTGGGCGGCACAGCGTCACAACTGGCCGGCGCGCTGGCGACCATTATCGTGGGCCTGCCTGTCTTTTTCCTGCACTGGTGGCTGATTCAACGCCGTATCTCCTCTGATGCGGAAGAACGCGGTTCTGGAGTCAGGGCTATTTTCCTGTACGGCCTGCTCTTCGGCCTTCTGATCCCGGTCGCTCAGAATCTGCTGGCTATCTTGAACAGGGCCTTGATCGACCTTTTCAATCTGCGCCCGGAAACAGGTTTGCTGGGCGTCCAACAGACGTGGATCGACAACGGGATTGCGCTGGCCATGAACGTCCTGCTTGCGCTGTACCTCATGTCTGTGATCCGATCGGATTGGCGCGCAGGCACCCAACCTGAAAAAAACGTAGCGCGTATTTCACTTGAAAACCTGACGCTTTCCCAGCGAATCTTCCGGTACGTCTTCGTCCTTTATACGCTGGGTTTGCTCGTGTTTGGACTCCAGCAGATCCTGTCCTACATCTTGGGCCAGATCGGCCCACCGAATATCAATGCGCTCAGCCCACTAGCAAACGGGCTCTCTCTGACCATTTTCGGCGGCCTTCTCTGGTGGAACACCTGGCGGACCGTGGAACAATCCCTCCGAAGTGAAGAAGAGCAGAATTCCTTATTCCGGGCGGTCTTTCTTTATGTTTTGCTGCTCATCGGGCTAAGCACCGTCTTGATATCAACCGGAACCATCGTCTACGAAGCTTTCCGGGTTCTGCTCGGCAGGTCCCTGTCGTTTACGGACTGGATGCTGTCTGTTTCGGAGGCTATCTCCGTTGCTGTGCCGTTTGGGTTGTTGTGGGCGTACCACATGAGTGTCCTGAGGCAGGATCGGGGAACGGTAGAAGCGACCCCCAGGCAGGCAGGCCTCCAAAGGTTGTACCAATACCTGGTTGCATTCACCGGTTTAATGGTGTCTTTCTACGCAATGCAGTCGATCGTCAATTTCGTTGTACACGCGATCGTCAGCCGCACAGGCGTCGTTGAAATCACTTCGAGCAACGACCTGGCGGGAAGCCTGGCGGCGCTGGTCATGGGTCTTCCCGTCTGGCTGCGCCCCTGGTTGAAAATGAACTCGACTGCGCAGATGGAAGGAGACGGGGGCGACAGGGCGCGCCGGTCCATTGCCCGGAAAGCCTACCTGTACCTGTCAATTTTCATCGGCGTGGTCGGCATCATGATCAGCGCCGGCAGCATTATCTTCCAGCTGCTCGGTCGGGTCCTGGGTGATCCAGGCACCGGGAGTTTAGAAGAACTGCTGCAGGTCTTTGCAATCCTGGTTCTGTTTGTCATCCTGCTTGTTTATCATTGGCAGGTGCTCAGGAACGACAACCGGATGGAAGACCGCTCGATGGCTGACAAACACGGTAAATTCCCCGTGCTTGTGCTCGATTCCGGTGACGAACAGCTGGCCGGACCGGTCGTAACTGCGCTCAGAGAAGAAGCGCCGGGCATCCCGGTCGCCATTCATTATCCCTCGTCCGGAGTCCCGGGAGAAAACCTGTCCGACGCAGGGGCTGTGATCCTTACCTCCGGGATGGCAGCGAACCCGCCGGAAGCCATGCGCATCTGGCTGCAGTCATTTTCCGGGGAGCGCATCGTTGTCCCTGTAAAGAAGGAGGGCTGGGTCTGGATCGATTCGGATACGATCTCTACAACGAAGCTGAGCAAACAGGTTGCGCAGACGGTCCTTAAGCTGGCCGAAGGGGAAGCCCTTGACGGAAGTGGGAGGACGTCGCCATTGGTGATCGTGGCAGCGATCATCGGCGGCCTGATCGTTTTTTCTTTCCTGATGAACATCCTCTCACGGTTGTTGTCTTTTTGACGAAGCGAAGCGGGGGAATCGCCCTGTAAAGGTGGTCATTTCCCCTGTATCAAAGTATACTTTTTCTAAGCCGAGCATCCTGCCCGGCCAATAACCGTATCTATTTTTGGAGGGTGTCGATTCATGAAGGTATCGGTACTGCAGGAAAACCTGTCTCAGGGACTGAATATCGTGTCGCGGGCAGTCTCCCCGCGCAGCACACTACCCGTGCTCGGTAACGTGCTCGCAGCCACAGACGAGGGGCGTCTGCGCCTGTCCGCCACGAACCTTGAATTGGGGATCACGACATGGATCAGCGCACGGATCGAACGGGAAGGCTCAACCACAATTCCCGCCCGTACAATCGCAGACCTCGTTTCCACACTGCCAAAAGACCAGGTCTTGATGGACCTGGATGAGGGCAGCCAGAAACTGCACATCTCCAGCGGAACGACCAATACCGATATCAAGTGCATCGATTCGCAGGAATTTCCGCCGATGCCCACCCCCGACCTGAGCGAAGGGCTCCAGATCAACGTTACTGACCTGAAAGAAATGATCCACCAGGTGGCCTTTGCTGCCTCGCAGGACGAAGCCCGCCCGGTGTTGACCGGTGTGCTCGTGGAAGGCGAAGGCAATACGCTGCGAATGGCCGCTGCAGACGGGTTCCGTCTCTCCATCCGGAAAGCCGAAATGTCAGAGGAAATTTCGGATCCATTCAACGTCATTATCCCGGCGCGCGCGCTCACCGAACTGGCCCGTATCGCCGGCGACGGCAAGGAAACCGTCACAATGGCATTTCCGCGCGGCCGGAGCCAGGTGGTCTTTCGCATGAAAGATATCGAACTGACGTCGCAGTTGATCGAGGGGACGTTCCCGGATTTTAAGCAGGTAATCCCGTCACGCTACGAGACACGCACGATTATCTCGACGGATGCCCTGCTCAAAGCCTGCAAACAGGCTGAAATCTTCGCCCGGGAAAGCTCGCATATCGCCCGGGTCAACATCAAACCCGGCGATGAGGAAATGCAGCCCGGCACAGTCGAGATCTTTGCACAGTCGGAGGAGACTGGCTCGAATGAAACCGTCGTCGATGCCACGATCGAAGGCCCTTCCGTGTTGATTGCGTTCAACGTCCGTTATTTGAGGGATGTCCTTGAAGTGGTCGGGACCCCGAACGTCGCGCTCGAGACCACCCAGGCTGTCAGCCCGGGCGTCATTCGCCCGCTGGGCGGCAACGACGGCTTCCTGCATGTAATCATGCCGATGCATATATAACGGTCAACCCCCACAATTTATGCTTGTAATGAAGACGGGTTAGCCCGTCTTTTTCGTTTTTTACGGTTGACCGATTACAATAGTGCAATTCATAATCGTTTCAGGTTAGATTAAAAATATGACTTTCCCTTCTCGCGGCACCGACCCCATCTTGCGCATTTCCCTCTCCCTGGCGGAATACCCGATCCTGTCAGACCGGATTCGGGAAGACATGCGCGCTGAAATATTTAAAATGGGCGTTATTACTTCGCGTGATTTCGAGGAAGTCGTCCGGGAGCAGGCGATTCGCTCGCAGGAACGCGAAGGCCTGCAGGATCCGTACGGGGAAGAAGCCGCGACTGTCTGGGAGACGCGGATGCATCGTGTGCGCGATTCGCTGACAGATTTCTATTTCGCAACGAACCTGCCTTACGAACTTTTCGAGAAAATTGTCGTCCGAGTGCTGTCACGGCGGTCTGCCGGCGGTGATGTGTCGGTTTCTTTCAGCCCTGAACTCTCTCCAAAATACATGCTGTTTGAACAGGCGCGTGCGATTCTGAAGATGAGCCCGGCCGAACAAGAAAAACATCTATCCATTCTCGAGGAGATCAAGGTTGTCTTGATCAGGGCGATGATCAGCGACCAGCTGGAATATGTCACGATTGCGAAGGATTGGTTTTCGATCGATACCCTGGAAGGCATCCTGAAGCACAAAATCGGCTACGGAAAAATCGGCGGTAAGGCTGCCGGGATGCTGCTCGCAGAAGCGATCCTGAAGTCCAAAGGAGATGAGGAAATTCGGGCCTGTCTGCATGTGCCGACCTCTTATTTCCTCGGAGCAGACCTGATGTACACCTTCATGAACCGGAACGGGTTGATGAAGTGGAACCGGCAGAAATACAAATCAGAGGATGAAATCCGTGCAGATTATCCGATCATTCGCGAAGAATATCTTGCCGGCGAGTTTCCACGCGACATCCTCGACAGGCTCCGCGAGATGCTCGACAATCTCAAAGGGCAGCCGCTCATTGTCCGTTCGTCCAGCCAGCTGGAAGACAATTTTGGGACGTCGTTTGCCGGGAAATACGACAGTTACTTTTGCCCGAACCAGGGTACGCCGGAAGAGAATCTGAAAGCGATCACAAAGGCGGTTGCGAGCGTTTACGCCAGCACGCTCAACCCCGACGCGCTGCTCTACCGGCGCAGCAAAGGGCTGCAGGACTACGACGAACGAATGGCGATCCTCGTGCAGGAGGTCCAGGGCGAGCGATTTGGAGATTATTATCTCCCCCATGCCGCCGGGGTGGCCTTCAGCCGCAACCTGTATCGCTGGTCACCGCGCATCAACCGTGACGATGGCTTCCTCCGGTTGGTTTGGGGGTTGGGGACCCGGGCTGTTGATTCGGTAGCCAACGAATACCCGCGACTTGTCGCCCTATCGCACCCGATGCTGCGCCCGGAGACGTCCCCGCAGGGCATCATGCGCTATTCTCAACAGGCGGTGGACGTGATCGATATGAAGGAAAACCGGTTGAAAACGCTGTCGGTCGCGGAAGTGCTCAACGGTCAATATCCATACCTGCGGTACCTTGCCCAGGTTTATAAAGACGGATTTCTCTCGCCGATCCGCAGCAACCTGTTTTCCGAACAAACTGAGCAATTCGTGCTGACTTTTGACGACTTACTTCGCCGCACGCCGTTTCCGGAACGGATGCGCCGGATCCTGTCGACTCTGGAGAAGTATTACCAGAGCCCGGTGGACATGGAGTTTGCAATCCTGATCGAGAAGCCGCGCACAATGTACCCTGATGTGCGCATATCCATCCTGCAATGCCGTCCACAAAGCCAGATCAAGGACAGTGAGGTCCGTTTACCGGGTGGGCTGGACCATAAAGACATCGTCTTTTCGACGAAGCGGATGATCCCGCGCGGTTTTGTCAGCGGAATCCGGTATGTGGTTTTCGTCCCTGCCGAAGGATACTACACGCTGCCGACCCAGGCTGAGCGTCTGCAGTTAGGGCGTGCCGTAAGCCTGCTCAACAATGCACTCCATGAATCGACCTACATCTGCATCGGACCAGGGCGCTGGGGTACGTCCAACCCTGAACTCGGCGTCAAGGTCGGTTATTCCGATATCTATAACGCGCGCGCCCTGATCGAATTGACAGGCGGGGACACGGGACCGGCACCCGAACCTTCGTTCGGCACACATTTTTTCCAGGACCTGATGGAATCGAACACTTATCCACTCGCAATTTACCTGGAAGACGAAGATGTCGTATTCGACCGGAAGTTTTTTTATGAATCGCCGAACCGGATCGACCAATATCTGCCGGATGATTTCCTGTCCCGCCATTCTTTTTTATTGAACAGCCTGCGCCTGATCGACGTTCAGGATGTTCGGCCGGGCGAATGTCTCGAACTCATCATGGATGATGATAAAGGCAAAGCGGTTTGTTTCTTTGCAGCTAAATCAGAAAAAACGAACACGAACAAATAATATCGTTTCCCGGCTGGTGAGCCGGAAAAGAGGGAGAAAGGTATGAAGAAATTTGTCGTTGTCGCCGGAAACATCGGTGTCGGGAAATCTACGCTTGTCGGAATGCTTTGCGACAGGCTCGATTGGCAGCCGTTTTACGAGCCGGTTTCTGAAAACCCCTACCTGTCCGACTTCTATGAAGACATGACAACCTGGTCGTTCCATTCGCAGGTCTTCTTCCTGGCGAACCGGTTGCAGGCGCACCATAAGCTGGTGCACCACCCGACTTCCGTGATACAGGACCGCAGCGTGTACGAAGATGCCGAGGTGTTCGCCCACAATCTTTACCAGCAGGGCAACATGTCCACTCGCGATTACCAGACCTATTCCGATCTTTACCGGTCGCTGGCAGTCTTTTTACCGCCGCCGGACCTCGTGATCTATCTGCGAGCCTCAGTTGAAACGCTCCAGGCGCGCATCCTTCACAGGGGGCGTGATTACGAGCGCCAGATCAGTGCAGACTACCTCTCCCAGATCAACCATCTGTACGAAGACTGGATCTCCAATTTCAAGCTTTGCCCGATCCTGACGGTTCCCGCGGACGACCTGGACTACGTCGCTCACCCGATGCATTTTGACCTGGTTGTTCGTAAAGTGCAGGAGAAGTTAACGGGGAAAGAAGAAGTAGTTTTCGATGTCGACGAGGTAAACGGGGCGCGGAAAGCGGTTGGGCTGTAAGGCTGTCAACCGGATTCTTCATACAACAGCTCTTTTAGACGGGGGTGGTCGCTGTAGACGCCGCGGTACTGCACAGGCAGCAGTACGGCGATACGGCACATGATCTCATCTGCGTTCCTCAGCAGTGATTCATCCTTGTTTTTTCGATCGAGCGGTGGGAGCGTAAACAATTGCCCGAAGACCAGCCTGAGGCGCGGTTTCCGCAGCCGGATTAGATCGCGAATAGCTGTCTCTGTGCCTGTAACAGCGATCGGCAGGAGGGGGACGTTTGCCCTGGTCGCCAGGAATGCAACGCCGGGCTTGGCCTGGATAAGCGCCCGCGTCTTGCTGCGAGTCCCCTCGGGTGCGATACCCAGGATGCCCCCGCTGCGCAGGAACTGGATTGCAGCCTTGATGGTGTTCGGATCGGGATTCTCTCTGTTCAACCAGATCACCCTGGCTGAGTCGAGCACCCACCGGAAGAACGGGTTGCGCTGGTATTTCGTTGCAGTCAGCGCGCTGACGTCCTCGCGCGGCAGAACGGCATAAATCAGGGGGCCGTCCAGGCGGCCCAGGTGGTTGGCGGCGCCTAAAACGCCGCCTTCCCCAGGGATGTTCTCCACGCCGACCAGCTCGATCCGGCAAAGGGCATAGAAAAGAAACCTCAATACTCGCCGCAAAGTTTTGTGGTTGAGAGGACGCATGGCATTATTGTATCCAATTCCAACCGTCTGAAGGAACGCGGTTATAATGCCCTTCGTGAAAATTCGCGCACAGATCCTTCTCCCGGCCATGCTTGCCTGGCAGGTAATTGCCGGCTGCAGTGCCACGGTTGACGGCGGAGGGACGCCCGTCGAAACCGGTGCGACGGCCACTTCACCGGTCGCAGACCCCTCGCCTACCAGCTTTCATCCACCTTCCCCGGACGCCGCCCCAACGTTCACCCCGACGCCTGTTCCGCTTGCGCTGACCGTCAAAGGCATCCCTGTGACACTGGATGCATTTAACCTGGCTCTTCAGCGCTTCCACGCAGGCATCCCGGATGCGCCGACAGAAGAAGCGATTGAGCGTGTGCTTGCCGATTATATCGATCAGATCCTGCTCGAACAGGCGGCATACGACGCCGGTTTTACGCTCACGGATTCGGACTGGCAGGCGCGTTACGAAGCCCTGATCGCCGACGCCGGCGGCGAGGAAGCCTTCACCAGCTGGCTGGAAACGAACCTCTACCCGCGCGATTTGTTCGAGCAGGACCTGCGTCGTTCTTTTGCTGCTGCCTGGATGCGCGACCGGATCTTCGCGGAAGTGCCCACAACGGCAGAACAGGTGCGTGCGCGCCAGGTCCGCGTTAATTCAAGGGGCGAAGCGGATAATATTCTTGACCAGCTGAACAACGGCACTACCTTCGACATCATGGTCCTGATCTACGACCCGGAAGGCCTCGGCGACCTGGGTTGGTTCCCGCGCGGCTTCCTCTTCCAACCCGCAATTGAAGAAACAGCCTTTGGCCTTTCCGTGGGGGATTACAGCGGTGTGATAGAAACGGAGGTCGGGTTCCACATCGTGCAGACAACGGACTATGCTGGCGACAGACCGCTCGATCCCGATGCCCTCTGGACTTTGCAGCTAGCCGCACTTGATCGTTGGCTGGAAAATGAACGGGCGGAAAATGTTATCGAAATCTTTGTGCCCTGACCCAACACGCAGACGTATCCTTCTTCTTTCTTGTTGCGCAAACCAGTTCGATATGTTATACCCATACCGAAAGTCTTTGCACGAAACGACCGCCTGCGTTTGGTTCCATTATCCGGGCGTACAGTCTCTGCCAGGGTAGTTCTAAAGGAAACGATGGTGATGGCAAAAGGTAAAAGCTCCGACAGACTCTTCAATTTCCTTTCAATCTTGATGTTGGTCGGTATATGCTGCATTGGGACATGGTTCTTATTGGTTTTCATCAATCCCGGTTCAGTACTGAACCCGTTTTCACCGGTCGAAATGCTCCCAACAAAGACGCCGACGATCACACCGACGGCAACGCTGCAGCAGCTTGGGCCGCCGACATTCACACCGGCACCCTCCGAAACTCCGGAACCCTCCCGGACGCCGCTGCCAACCAGCACGCCGCTGCCAACATTCACGCCATTCTCAATTGTCACGCCCCCGACGGTCGAGGTTACTCCTTCGGCTACCCCGGTCTTTGCTTTCGAACCGTTCCGGGGACACCCCCTGGCCCTGGGGAACATCATTCACACCGATCGCGGCTGCAACTGGATGGGCATAGCCGGGCAGGTCACCTTGAGCAACGGCGCCCCTGTGACTTATGTCGTGGTCAAACTGGAAGGAACCCTAATCGGGCAGGCCATCAGCAAACTGACGCTGACCGGCGCGGCGCCGAACTACGGCCCCGGAGGGTACGAATTCGAAATATCGGATGAGCCGATCGGCTCATCCGGCGAAATGTACATCCAGCTGCTCGACCAGGCCGGCAATCCTCTTTCAGACAAGATCCTGTTCAACACGTTTGCAGACTGCGACCGCAACCAGATCCTCCTGTCGTGTGAAGAGAAGGATAATTAATTAAACCCAGAATTTTCACATA